>JAIOJV010000128.1 GCA_019911805.1 Gammaproteobacteria bacterium | reverse complement strand
TTATCATTCTGTTAGGAGTGAGGCGTGAGGCGTGAGGCGTGAAACCGTGATGGCCACGGAAGCACACGGAACAACACGGAAATGTTTGCCCGCAGGGTGCGTCGAGGCGCAGCCTGACGCACCGGAATTCCACACCACGGTGCGTCGCTGACGCCGACGCACCCTACAAGGGGTTTTGCCATACGCATTCTTCCGTGTTGTTCCGTGTGCTTCCGTGGCCAAAATGGTTTTGCCTTTAACGCCTCACGCCTCACCCTCTCACAACCCCTCCAACGTCTTACGCGCCTCGTCGGCGCCGGGGAAGTCGCCGAGTTCCAGCGCTGCGCTCAGGGCGTTTCTGGCCTTCGCCTTGTCGCCGGCCTTGGCGTAGGCCATGCCCAGGTGGTATTGGAAGATCCCCACCTTGGGTGCCGCGTTCACGACGCCCTCGAGCACCTCTACCGCCTTGGCATAATCACCGGCGCGGTAATATACCCAGCCGACGGTGTCCTGGATGGCGGGGCGCTGCACCGGCTCGAGCTTCACGGCCAGCGCCTGGGCGCGTGCGAGGCTCTCGGGATCGTCACGGTGATCGGTCAGCAGGGCGGCGAGATTGTTCGTCGCAATGGCATTGTCGGGTTGCGTCGCCAGGATGGCCTCGTAGCGCTCGATGGCCGCCTCGAAGTTCCCCTGGCGCTCATACAGGGACGCCAGTCCCAGCTGCAGACCGGCATCGTCCTTGAGCACCCCGAGGCCCTGTTCGTAGGCCGCGACCGCGCCGGCGGTATTGCCCTGCAGCTCGCGTGCTGCAGCCAGCTGTCCATAGACCGTGCCGCTGTTGGGGTTGATCTGGATCTGCCGGGTGAAGGCGTCCTCGGCAGCGCCGTACTCCTTGCGCGCCATCTGCACCACGCCAATGAGGTCGTTCGCCACCTTGTGCTCGGGGTCCTCGAGCAGAATCGCCTGCAGCCGTGCCAGCGCCTGATCGGTCTGACCGGCAGCGATCTGCGTATTGACGATCTCCGAGAGCATGGCCAGCTTGCCGGCGTCCTTGGCCAGGGCATAGCCCTGCTCGTATTCCTTGAGCGCACCGGCGGTGTCTCCCTTGGCGCGCAGGAGGCGCCCCATGCGGAAGTAGCCTTCGGCATTGTCGGGGGCCGCGGCCTTGAGGGCGTTGATGGTCGACTCGAGCGCAGCCACATCATTGGTTGACGCCAGGATGTCGGTCTTGAGCACCAGGGCCGGGATGTTTTTTGCATCACGCGCCAGCACTGCATCCAACTCGGCGACGGCCGCAGCGGCATCGCCCTCGGCCATGTATACGCGCGCCAGCCGCAAGGAGGCCTCGGGATTGTCGGGCGCCGCCTCCTTGAGCTTGAGGAGTTCCTCTTTGACCGCCGCCAGATCGCCCTTCGCGGCCAGCAGCTCGGACTTGGCCGCCAACGCGTCGACATTGGCCTGATCGTGCGCCAGCACCGCGTCGATCTGCTCCAGCGCGCGCGCAAGTTCCTTCTTTGCGATCAGGAAGCGCGCATACTTGATGCGGGCCTCCACGTTCTGTGGCGCGATCTCGACGGCACGGCGCAGGGTGTCACCGGCGAGCTCGGTATCGCCCTTGCGCAGCTGTGCCTCGGCCAACAGGTGCAGCACCGGCACCGAGTCCGGCTGGCTCTTGAGCACCGAGCGGAAGGCCCCCACCGCCGTATCGTAATCCTGCTCCTGCAAGGCAATACGCCCCTTCAGTACCAGGGCATCGCCGTCCTGCGGGTTCTTGGCGAGGACTTCACCGACCAGCGTGCGGGCACGTTCCAGGTCGCCCGCCGCCGCGGCGTGCCTCGCCAGGTGATTGCGCGCCTGCAGACCGGCCGGCTCGTCGCCGTAGCGCGCGATCATGGCGTCGTAGACCTGCTTCGCCTCGTCCAGGTTCTGTTCCTGCTCATACAGCCGGGCCAGTCCCAGGCGCAGGTCGGCGAGCTCGGGCTGCTGGGCGATGGACTGCTGGAGGAATTCGACGGCCGCATCCGTACCCTTCTTGGCCGCCAACAGGTCGGCCAGCGTAAGGTAGCGCTTGGCATCCGCCGGGTCGGCCGCGATGGCCTCGCGCAGCACCGTCTCGGCCTTATCGATCCGGTCGGTCTGGGCGAGGAAGCGCGCCAGTTGCACCCGGTAGCCCAGTTCCGCCGGCCGTGCCGCGATCAGCTCACGCAACACCGCCTCGGCGGCGTCGTTCTTCTCCTCACGCGCATACAGCTGGGCCAGGTGCATCTGGAGCGGGATGGGATCCTCCGCTGTGCCGGTGGCGGCGACCAGCACCTTCTCCGCAGCGGCCGTGCGCCCGGCCTGCTCGTACAACGAGGCCAGCAGCCCCGCCGCCGGCCCATAGGTCGGATCTTCCTTCACCACCGCCTCGGCCAGCGCCACCGCCTCGTCGCGCTTGCCCTCGCGCAACAGCATCGAGGCCTGCAGCGCCCGCGCGCCGGCATGCTGGGGATTGCGCGCGAGGATCGCGTCGATCTCGGTCTGCGCCTGCCCCAGCGCCCTGGCCTCGCCATCACGCTGGTCCTGTGACTTGTAGACATTGGCCTGCAGCATATAGAACTGCGCCAGCCGACTGCGCGCATCCACCAGATCGGGGTCGAGGTCCACCGCCTTGGAGTAATTGCCGAAGGCCCTGTTCCAGTCCTGGCGCTTCTCCTCGATCTGGCCGAGCAGGTAATAGGCATCCGCGGCCTTGGGGTCGATCTGCAACACGTTCTTGATCTCGACCCGCGCCTTGTCCCAGTTCTCCTCGGCGATGTAGGCCTTACCGCGTTCCAGATACTTGGCCTTGCGCTCCTCCGCCCCGCCACAGCCGGCCAGCAGCACCGCGGCCAGAGCCAGCACCAGCAGTTTCTTCCGAGTACCAATCGCCATCGTCAATCCTCCACGTACTGCGTATATTTATTTATAAGAAATTTCTTTGGCCACGGAAACACACGGAAATACACGGAAAAATGTTCATTTCAAAAACCCAGGCCTTCCGGTCAGGCGCTGCCCGCGACGTATACATATGCAGCGCGGGCCGGGTGGGTTTTACCATAAGCATTTTTCCGTGTATTTCCGTGTGTTTCCGTGGCCAACAAAACTCATCCCATGCCCCGCACCTGCTGCGCGGCGTTGACGTTTTCCAGAAACCACCGATAGGCGTCTGTGATGCCGTCCTCCAGGCCGATCTGTGCGCGCCAGCCGAGGGCGGTGATGCGGGCGACGTCGACCAGTTTGCGTGGGGTGCCGTCGGGTTTGCTGGTGTCGAAGACGATCTCACCCGAATAGCCGACCACCTGCTTTACCAGCGATGCCAGGTCGCCGATGGGGATGTCGGTGCCGGTGCCGATGTTGACGATATCGGCGCCTTCGTAGTGCTCCATCAAAAACACGCAGGCGCGGGCGCAGTCGTCGACGTGCAGAAACTCGCGCCGCGGCGTGCCCGTGCCCCACACCGTCACCGTCGGTGCCCCACTCACCTTGGCCTCGTGGAACTTCCGGATCAGCGCCGGCATCACATGTGACTTCTCGAGATCGAAGTTGTCGCCCGGACCATAGAGATTGGTCGGCATGGCCGAGATGAAACGCGCCCCGTATTGGCGCTGATAGGCCTGGCACAGCTTGATGCCGGCGATCTTGGCCACCGCGTACCACTCATTGGTCGGCTCCAGCGGCCCGCTCAGCAGATACTCTTCCTTGAGCGGCTGCGGCGCCAGCTGCGGATAGATGCAGGTGCTGCCGAGGAACAACAGCTTTTGCACCCCGTTGCGGTAGGCCGCATCGATCACATTGGCCTCGATCATCAGGTTCTCGTAGATGAACTCCGCCGGATAAGAGTCATTGGCCAGGATACCACCGACCTTGGCCGCGGCTAGGAACACATAATCCGGCCGCTGCTCCGCAAAAAACGCCCGCACCGCCGCCTGCTCACGCAGATCCAACTCACGACTGGTCGCCGTGAGCAGATTCGTATACCCCTCCGCCCGCAGCCGCCGCACAATCGCCGCACCCACCAACCCGCGGTGGCCGGCGATATAAATTTTGTCACTCTTATTCATCATAATTTTTGTTGGCCACGGAAACACACGGAAGAACACGGAAATGTAAAATCATAAAACAAACCTTTTTATGGTCGCTTTAGGGTAATGGAAATTTACCAACATCCCGATACGAATTCCTGTCGCCTTCAGATAATTCAACAACTGCGCCTCAGCTTCCTTGGAGGCTTCGCGCTGCGCCTTCAGTTCGATGATAACCGTATCTTCCACCAGCATGTCAGCGAAGTACTCGCCCACCACGGCACCCTTGTATTGCACTTCGATCGGAACCTGGGCCTGTACATCGAGGCCACAGATCCGCAACTCCCGCAACAGCGCCCGCTCATAGATTTTCTCGAGGAAACCGCAGCCGAGATCCCGGAAAACCTCATATACACACCCTCGAATACGGTACGTCAGCTCTTCCTGATTCAACATGGCAGATCCCTCCATGGATCACATTTTTCCATACGATTATTGGCCACGGAAACACACGGAAACACACGGAACAATATTTATGAAAAACCAACTCGGCCCACGCCGTAAATATATGCCTCGCAAACCGCCCCTTCTGGGAGGGTAGGGGTTTTGCGATAATTATTTTCCGTGTATTTCCGTGTGTTTCCGTGGCCATCAGCCCTTATTCGTTATAGTCGAAGGTCCGGAAGCCCTCGCGCCTGCACATCTCGTCCTTCTCGGCGAGCATCAGGTCTTCACGGACCATTTCGGCGACCATCTGGTCCAGGGTGATCTCGGCTTCCCAGCCGAGTTGTTCGCGGGCCTTGGTCGGGTCGCCCAGGAGGGCCTCGACTTCGGTCGGGCGGAAGTAGCGTGGGTCGACCTCGACCAGCACCTTGCCGCTCTTGGTATCGATACCCTTCTCGTTCACGCCCTCGCCCTCCCAGCGCAGCTGTATGCCGACTTCGGCGAAGGCGGCCTCGACGAACTGGCGTACCGAATGCTGTTTGCCGGTGGCGATGACGAAGTCCTCCGGCTGGTCCTGCTGCAGGATCAGCCACTGGGCGCGTACGTAATCGCGCGCATGGCCCCAGTCGCGCAGGGAGTTCAGATTGCCGAGATAGAGATTCTCCTGCAGGCCGAGCTTGATGCGGCTCACGGCGCGGGTGATCTTGCGCGTCACGAAGGTCTCGCCGCGGATCGGTGACTCGTGGTTGAACAGGATGCCGTTGCAGGCGTAGATGCCATAGGCCTCGCGGTAGTTCACGCAGATCCAGTAGGAATAGACCTTGGCCGCACCGTAGGGGCTGCGTGGATAGAACGGCGTGGTCTCACGCTGCGGGACCTCCTGCACCTTGCCGAACATCTCCGAAGTCGAGGCCTGATAGAAGCGCGTCTTGTTCTCCAGCTTCAGGATGCGGATCGCCTCCAGCAACCGCAGCGTGCCCAGCGCATCGGCGTTGGCCGTATATTCCGGCGTCTCGAACGACACCGCCACATGACTCTGCGCCGCCAGGTTGTAGATCTCGTCCGGCTGCACCTGCTGGATGATGCGGATCAGGTTGGTCGCATCGGTCAGATCGCCGTAATGCAGGATGAAGCGCCGCCCCTTCTCATGCGGATCGCTGTACAGATGATCGATACGATCCGTATTGAACGACGACGCACGGCGCTTGATGCCATGCACCGTATAACCCTTCTCCAACAGCAGCTCGGCAAGATAGGCTCCATCCTGCCCGGTAACCCCCGTGATCAGGGCAACTTTTCCAGTCATCAAAACGTACTCCATGCAGTGATTGATTGATTGCTATAAGACCTTGTTGGCCACGGAAGCACACGGAAATACACGGAAATGTTTGGCCGTAGGGTGCGTCGAGGCGTAGCCTGACACACCAAAATTCCGCACCACGGTGCGTCGCTGACGCCGGCGCACCCTACAAGGGGGTTTGCCATAAGCATTTTTCCGTGTTGTTCCGTGTGTTTCCGTGGCCAATAACCCCGCCCCCTACACCAACCCCCGTACCGCGACTGCGCCGATCGACACCAGCATCGATCCGGTGAAGAGGTTCCAGCGCGACTGCATGTGCCGCAGGGCCAGTTCGGCGCCGTAGAACAGCAGGATGGCGTGCAGGGCCATCTCCACGGCGCCCGAGGTCTGCCGCGAGGCCTCGGGCACCACGGCCAGCGCCAGGGCGATGAGTACCACCAGGTAATCCAGCGGCGTCACCCGGAAGCGGTCGGTCTCCACCAGGCGCACGCTGATGACGATGGCCAGGGCGAGGATACCGAAGAAGGCATACTCCAGCGAGGCCAGCCCCGCCATGCCCTCGGCCGGATAGCGGCTGCACAGGTACACCACCAGCGCGATGCTCACGAACACCAGCAGGCGCAGCAGCAGGAACCAGACGCGGTAGCCCAGCACCAGCCGCACCAGCAGCGCCACGGTCAGGGCCGCGGCAATCAGCGCCAGATCCGTCGGCACCTGGCTGACACCGAAGGCGCCGGCCAGCATGAACAGCGACACGGCCACGGCGACGACGCGGTCGGGGATGTGTTTCACCCGCGGATGGGCGCGGCCGCGGTTCAGGGTGCGCGCGATGGGCCCGGGATCACCGGCCGCGTGCGCCCGCCACCCCAGCGCCTCGGCACGGCGCAACAGCAGGAACAGGGCAAAGCAGGTGCCGAGATAGATCGCCAGCAAGACACCGTCCGCGGCATAGGGCAGGCCGACCGCCGCGAACACCAGCGCGGCCTGCAGGGTATAGATGATCGCGACCGATTCGTAGTGATGGAAGCCCAACTCCAGCAGCCGGTGATGGACGTGATTTTTGGTCGCCCGGAACCAGCTGCCGCCGGCCCGCGCCCGCTTCCAGAACACCACCAGGATGTCGGCGACCGGCAGGCCCAGCAGCAGCAACGGCAGCATCGGGCTCAGCGCCGGGTTGTCGCGCTGGCTGAGCAGTACGGCCAGCACGCCCAGCGCGAAGCCCAGGAACTGGCTGCCGCCGTCACCCATGAACACCCGCGCCGGATGGGAGTTGAAGCGCAGGAAGCCGAACACGCCGCCCATCACCGCCACCACCATGACCATGGTCTCGAAGCCGTGGGCCTGAGAGGCGAGATAGAGCATGCCCACCAGGCTCATCAGCGATTCGCCCCCGGCCAGGCCGTCCAAGCCGTCGGAGTGGTTGATGGCATTGATCATGCCGACCAGCGCGATGACCGTGAAGGGCTTGCCGATGGCCGGCGGCAACGGCTCCATGTTCATGAACGGGAACGTCTCGACCACCACGCCACCGTAGTACACCACCAGGATCGTCGCTGCGAACTGGCCGATGAATTTCACATAGTGGCCGAGTTCGGCGATGTCGTCCCAGACACCGAAGGCCAGCAGGATCACCGAACCCAGGTAGAAGCTGAGCATGACATCGCTGAACGGCAGCACGATGGCCATGGGCAGTAAGGCGCCGACCACGATGCCGATACCGCCCGCCCGCGGGATCGGCACGGCATGCACCTTGCGCGGGTCGGGCTTATCGATCATGCCGATGTGCGGCGCCAGCCGGATCATCGCCGGCACGAGCAGCATGCTCACCGCCAGCGCGACCATGAAGATGACGACCAGCGTGGGTAGGGATTCAGTCAAATGCGATATCTTCTAGTTATGTAAACTTCATGAGGCCACGGAAGCACACGGGATGAAAGATCCCGACGCGATCCGCCCACCCGTAGGAGCGGCATTCCTGCCGCGATTCACGTCGGATCATCCGCCCGACCCCATCGCGCCAGGAATGGCGCTCCTACATCGAGAGCCCTTCCGTGTTGTTCCGTGTGCTTCCGTGGCCAATACAATCTTCAAACATCAATCCGGCACGTACTCCTCCAGCTCCGGCACCGCCAGCACCGCGAAGGCGCGCAGCCGCTCATCGCCGCGCTCGATATCCTCGCCCGGCTGCATCAGGGTCGTCAGCCGTACCAGCGCCCCGTCGGTGCGGTTGCGTGTCACTGCATCCCAGAGCAGATACCCCTTCACCGCGAACTCGTTGGTGATGATGCGGTCGCGCTGCTTGAACCAGTAGTACACCAACTGACGGTATTCGCCCTTGCGGATGACAAAACGATTCACCGGGATACCACCGGGCTCGATATTGACCTTCGTATGCGACTCGATGCGCCAGCCGCCGCCGGGCAGGCAGGAACGCGGCGAGTGCGCCGAGGCGCCGGAGCGCTGCGAGCCGTAATAGGCGACATAGAAATTGATGGGATCGGCGGCGTCGTTGCGGTAATCGACCAGGATGTAATCGTCGAGCTTCAGCTCATCGAGCACGATGGAATCGAGCCGCTCGGTATGACCGCGCCAGCCGTCCAGGGTCAGCGGGAAGGATTCGAAGCCGACCCGTTGAGGGATCTCCTCCACCCGCCCACTGACCGCGACCGCGCCGGCGACCGCCAACCCCAACAGCACCAGCCCCACCCAGCCCTGTGCCGGAACACGGCGCGCGGTCACCACGGCATCCGCCGGCGTCGGCGCCGGGAACTCCATGCCGAAGACCTCCCGGAACGGCCGCCGGTCCTTGCCCACCAGCGACAACAGCCAGATCTCGACGATCAGCAGCGCCACACAGGCCATGAACACGATCCAGCCCTCGAAATCGTGCAGAAAACCCTCGGCCTGCTCGATACCGTAGAACTCCACCAGCACGCCGATGACGCCGATGCGGAAACTGTTCATCAGCACCGTGATGGGCATGCTCGACAGGATCAGCAACACCCGCTTCCACACCGCCGCCTGATAGAAATAGGAGGCGATGATCGCCAGCGCCAGCAGCGGGAACAGGTAGCGCAGACCGCTGCAGGCCTCGACCACCTGCAGCTTGTAGACGCCCAGGTCGATGACATTGCCTTCGAGGAACACGCTGATGCCGAACAGGCGGATGACGGCGACGCCGATCTCGGAGGAGATGAGCTGCAGCTGGGACGACAGGTTGTTGAAGATGAAATTCGGCAGCGGCACCATCAGAAACAGCAGCAGCAGCGGGACCAGAATGACACGGAACGCCGCCCAGCCGAGGAGAGCGTAGACCGCGCCGATGATCGTGATGACGAAGCCGTACTGGGTGATGGAGTGCAACGTGCTGAGCTGGCCGACGAAGGTAATGAGCACGCCGGCGGCCAGCAGCGCCACGCCCGGCCAGGAGCCCGTGAACGGCAGCCGTTCGAGCTTGTCCTTGCGCTGCCAGATGAGGAACAGCGTGATGACGGGGATCATGTACCCGTAGCCGTATTCCTCGCTCCGGTCCCAGCGGTCGACCATTGCGACCAGCGAATCCAGTGCGGCGAAGCCGGCCAGGGCAAGGCCCAGGACACAAACGATCCAGAGCAGGGCGGGCATGCGCCACGCCGTAACGGGAGTGGTAGTCATAGCATCCTTGGTCTTGTGTCTGCAGTTCGGCCGGGCCGATGCCGGCTTGGCACATATCGTTTTTATAGGGGGCGGTACTCACCGCCCGGGCCGGTGCCCAACAATATCACAACCCCACCGGCCGGGCGGCCCGTTCCGCTATCTCTCGGCGGCCGGCGGACATCCTGGAGCCGGTGCAGCCAAGTCGGGGGCACCGGCGCGGCAGCTTATTGTTCGTCCCCCGCTGCCGGCAGCGTCTGATCGCCACCCCCGGACGGTAATCACGGGCCTATACAAATGCAAGCCACTGGTTTGTAATGGCGGGACGACAACAACCGACCGGCGGCACGCCGGCGCATAACATCTCCGAGATCTGGCGGACCAGACAGTGCCGACACCCCCGACACCCCCCACCGATGCCACGACCGACGCGCAGCCGCAGGCCGAGGCCGGGACCCGCCGCGGCGCCCCCGTCCTGGGCAGCTTCATCGACGCCCTGGACTGGGACTCGGCAGTGGGGCGCATCCGTGCCTGGGCCGGCGGGCGCGAGTCCCGCGCTGTGTGCCTCTGCAACGTCCATTCCGCGGTGACGGCCCGCGACGACCACCGGCTGGCCGGTGCCCTGGCGGCGTCGGACATGGTGCTCCCCGACGGCGCCCCCATCGCCTGGACCCTGCGGCGCAAGGGCTTTCCCGGCCAGACCCGCATCGCCGGCCCCGACCTGATGCTACGGCTCTGCGCCGCCCTGGAGGGGACCGGCACGGGCGTGTTCCTGTTCGGCGCCAGCGAGCACACCCTGGGCCGGCTCGAGGCGCGGCTACGCCGCGACTTCCCCAACCTCGACATCCGCGGCGCACTGAGTCCGAAGTTCGGCGACTGGCCCGAAGACCTCGAACGGAGCTACATCGAGACGATCAACCGCTCGGACGCGGGCGCCGTCTTCGTCGGGCTGGGCTGCCCGCGGCAGGAGATCTGGATGGCGCGCCGCAAGACCGATATCCACGCCGTCACGCTCGGCGTCGGCGCCGCCTTCGACTTCCATGCGGGGACCATCGAACGGGCCCCGGAGTGGGTACAGCGACTGGGACTGGAATGGCTGCACCGCCTGCTGAGCGAACCGCGGCGGCTGTGGAAGCGGTATCTCGTCACGAACACGAAGTTTTTGGTACTTTCGGGGCAGGATTTATTTACGACTAATAAGCACTAGCAGTTCCACGCTTTCCAAGAAAATCCGCATCTTCGGCCTCAACAATAGTCTGCACCCCTACTAAGTGCCAGACCATTAGCGCGAAAACCGAACTTGCTACGGAATCGTACAGAAACCGCGGACAAGATCATACACCGCACACAACACTGCTTCTCAGCCACTAAGTGTTCTGATCCCGAGCTTTGCGACACCGGTGCATTTCATTGTTTCTCGCGCACCCTCATGTCTGATATCGATTTTTGTCTAGTTCTTCCTATTGCTTCACAACAAGCCCGCAAAACTGATTCCCCCACCGCCCCATGAGACCATCAAGCAGAACTTTTAACGTGCGCACCAGCAGAACACCCTGTCTGCCGCCACCGACCAGCCTCCCCAGCCGGCCCAATACGATATTATGATGCCAGAATGAAAAACTCAGATTATCAAACGGCTTTTCTACCAAGTAGCTGCTTGAAACATCTCCAACGAGTCGTCGGTTCCAGCGGAACACATAATTGATCGCCTCCCCGTTCCGTTCCCATTTCGTGCCGAGAAGACTACCTGCCAATGACTGATGTGGTTCCAGAAAAATCGCTGCGACAGCACCTACCCGTAACATCTCGGTGAAACCGGCAACTGGACTGCGCAGATGATGAAGTCCATCCTGGACTACCACTACGTCATACGCGTTGTCATCAAGGGCCACAGCCTCTGCGTTGAGTACCACACCTTTTAGACGAGAATCCCTGCTTATCGCCTGACCAACCCCAACGTCAGAGATATCAGACACCGTAACGTTTCGATACCCAAGGTCGTACAGCACCGAACCTTCCAGTCCTTCGCCAGCACACATCACCAGAATTCTCGAATCAGTATCAATACGATTACCAGCAGCCAAACGCAGCCTGCGGAAAGCCTCGCGCAACCGCCAGCGCGTCACATAATTCACCAATGGGTCGCTAGACACGGTATGCCCGCGCGGCCCAGCAGCGTAGCGGGCATCATGTTGCGCCTTTTGCTTTTCCCAATGCTGCATACCCCCCCCAAAGCACCAACGCCAGTCAGGCACTTAATTACTGTTCATTCTTTCTACAACCACATATCGTGGGCTAACCCCGACGTCGATATGTGACACGTTCGTCGCAGAGGGCTGGCCCACGGCTCGCCCCATGATGTCGTAGACCGCCGCAATGCGCTCATTATCAGCCAAGGGGATTGCGGCTTGCTGACCTTCCCTGGTAGACCAAGCCACGTAGACCATATGCTCGCCACCAGAAAACTTCGCAATGACGGTCTGATCGCCACCATCTTCCACCCCGGGTTCGAACTTTAACCCATACAGCATATGCGCAAGAACAGCATAAGCCGCAGCGGCCGGACGCGCAGCACCATCCCACTCGAACAAACCGATATAGTCCTGGCGATCCGGCCGTTCGCTCCAGAACATATCGTAGTAGAACCATTTTTCGATCCCCGCAGCCAGCACATCTACATGGCGCTTGACGATGTATTCAGCGCCTTCCGGACCGGTCAGCGGCGCCTCCACATACGCATTGACGCGGGTCTCATACATCGTTCCCGGATGCCGAATGCCGACTTCCGTTTGCCAGATCGGTTTGGGCGGCCGCGACGAATTCTGGCGCTCCATGAGCGTCCTGAGCTGTCGCACGGATTCGGCGGTGGATATCCCGGCCGGACCGTCCGGCGCATCTCCTTGGTAAAGATGCACAGATGCAATATCCATCAGGTCGTAGGCGCCTCTTTCAAACAGCAGCTCAAACCAATCGGCCGGGGGGATGGTGGTCGAGCATCCCGCAACGATCTTGGCATCCGGGTTGGCCTCTTTGGCGGCCTCATATGCAATCCGAAGAAGTTTCATATAGGCATCCGCGCGCGCGCCCATGCCGCGCCCATCCGGAAGCTTCAGGAATGTATGGGATGAGGGCTCATTCCACACCTCCCAGTAATCGATTACCCCGCGATAGTGTTCGACCGTGCGATACACATATTCACGCCATTTTTCGTAGTCAGCAGGCAAGTACGCGGTGTAGCCCGAATTGTTATGCACCGTCTGATCCTGCGGCGCAGTCGAAATCCATCGCGGCACACCATCCAAAGAACCCAGTATCTGAAAGCCACGGCGCTTTGCATCCATTATCGCCGCATCGAAAAACTGAAACCGCCCGGCCTCGGGTTCAACGGAATACCATTTGGTGGTACGCGGTGGATGTAGTCTCAGCCAGCTCACTCCCAGTTGTCGCGCGAGCCCCAACGACTCATCGTTGAATCGCGCGTGATTGCCGAACGGGGAATCCGTCCGCGGCGCGGAAGCCTCTGGCACAACCGCCACCGCGAATTCATCGGCATCCACCCGCACACCGTCCAAGTCGACCTCAGCGAGCGCACGAAAATATCCCGGCTGCCCCGTGGGAATTCTGACCTCCGACCTCCAGCGATCACCCGCACTGAGATTCAGCGTCTTGGTAAGCAACTCCTGCCGCCTGCCCTCATAGTCGTACAGCGTGAGTTTGAGCGTTGCCGTTCCGGCAACGTGAGCCGCTACCACCAGCCCCAGTGATGATGTATCTCCGACCTCCATGACTGTCGGCAACCCCTCCCGCAGCAGCCCTACTTCTACGGGTGCAGCAGGCCGATAAGCACCCGACCGGCCCTGCACGAGTTCGACAGCGTCGATCCACAAGACCCCGACCTCCGCGGACTGGACGTATGCAAAGTATGCATCCCCAACCGCCTGCGGCAACCGCACCGGCAAGTCGTAGGTCTTCCACTGCGTGCCCACGACAACCGAGGTCGGACGAGCGCGGCGATCTCCAAATATGCCATGTCCTAGTCCGATCCGAACCTTGTGCCGATGATCCGCGCGCAATCGAACGCGAAGCACATAGTCGTGGCCGGGAACAGCCTGGACATATGCCGAAGACACAGTGACGCCACCCCCTCGGGGGACCTCCACCCGCATGGCCTGCCTGCCCTCGAACGCTCCGGCCGTATCCAGAACCGGTTGAGGATTCTGATATTCGATCGCAGATGCTGTCACGGGGGACCCCGCTTCCCGGTACAACACGCCCCAGCGCCCGAGCCCCACCTCGAAACCGCCGTTTGCAATCAAATTACCCTCAACGACCGACAAAGCCTGGGCCGTGCCGTGATCCTCCGCCAGTTCGGCATCATCCAGCCACAGCTCTCCATCACCCTCGAATCTAACCATAAAATACGCATCGCTCGAATTTTCCTTGGCGACGGCTTTGAAACGATATTCGCGCCATTCATCGGAAACCCGAAACGACTGGCCAGCCAGCGTACGATAGGGCCTGCCATGCTCGCGCAACACTATGCCGACCGGCTGTGAGAGATTGCCACGCATCCATATCGAGACCACATAGGTCTGGCCCTTGCGTACGGCGATGCCCCCCTGCACGAATTGCGCGGCACCGCGCCGATAATGCGACGCGACGATATGCGCTGCCGATCCCGTACCATTGCGCCCTACCTGGCGATCGTAGCGTACGTCAACCTCGGCCCAGCCACTGTTGTCCTGCCACGCGCCAAAAGGAACCAACAAGCCGGTATCCTCGAAGCCCGGATTTGCCAAGATATTTTGACCGGCACCAGCTGACGAGACGGGATACATGGCCAAGGCGATGCCCAAGCGGAACAGCAGAAAAAACCAGCCATTCAACCCATACATGCCCGCGCATCCTCGTAGGCGGCCCTCAAACCTCTATAATGGATTTCACCACTGAACTGCTCGCTTGCGAGCCGCCTGGCCGCAACACCATGATCGACAGCCAGCTGTAGATTTTCGATATAGCCACGCAACGCGCCGGCGAGCGGCTCCACCGACCCCGGATCGAACAGGCACCCCGTTTCGCCATTCCGAACCAGTTCTGGCAATCCGCCGATTGCGCTGGCAACTACAGCCGTTCCGCAAGCCAATGCCTCCAGCACCGATATCGGACAGTTCTCATACCATTCCGAAGGCACAACGACGCACGCCGCGCGCCTGATCAGTTCGAATTTCTCCTCCCCCGAAACATAACCCGCGAATGAAACTATACCGCGCAGCCGCGAATCGACATGACGACGCAGCACAGTCTCCTGAGGCCCCGTACCCGCGATCACGAGGCGCGCCCCAGCGGGAAGCGTCTCCGCCGCCTTCAGCAGGGTCCACAGACCTTTCTCTTCACTGAGCCGCCCCAGATACAATGCGAAGGGCTCCTTGCGGTCTGTCTCTCTCACCGGCGGCGTGGTGACGAAATTGGGACATATGCGGATGCTGGAGCGAGCGATGCCGGCCTGTTCCAGCCGGCCTGCCGTGAACTCATTGAGAGCCAGGAAGCGCGTGACTGCGGATGAAAAGATATCGGCGTTCCATCCACGGGAAATGGCACGTGCGTAGTAATGGCTCACGATGCGGCTGCCGCGCATGCATTTCTTGCGTACGCACGGACCGAAGTCCGTGGTACTGCAGTCTTCACACACCTTCCCGCCAACGAAGAAGGTACCGTTCGGACATAGGAAGCGGTAATTGTGCACGGTCTGGACCACGGGTATCCCCAGTGCATGGAGCGCGTCGTAGACACCCACGGAAATCATCGGAAATACGTTGTGCACATGCGCCACATCCGGCCGTAGCCGGCGCGCCAGATCCGTCAATTCCCTTACAATGGCGCGATTGAGCGGCACCTGCTGCAGCGTGCGAATGCGGCGCCACCACCCATAGCCGTCTATTTCATCGCTGCGCTTTGCATATAGATGAACATCTTCGCCGTATTGCTTCAGCAGCAGCCGCTCGTCATCCACAACACGACATTCCCCTCCGGGGATTCGATAATAGTTGTGAATTTGAAGAATACGCATGAATATCGACCGCCGTTCGTCCTAGTCTTTTTCCCGCTCGAGCACCAGAAATACTGAAACGGGCGCGAACTTCTGCCATAGGCGGCGCCGGTGATATAGCTCATTCCATTGAGTCAGCGACGAAAGCGCCTGATCGAGGCGAGTCAGCAAACGTGAACTGTAGATCGGCGTGCCCAGCATACGTCCGAGTCGCGGCATGACCGGAAACATACATTTGGCTTCCCTGACGATATGGAACCCGCTCTTTCGCACGATGTCGCGGAACAACTTCACGGGTATGCCACGCTCATGGCGGGTGAGCCCCGGACGCGCATGCCGCCAATCCCCCATGGATATGATGGGCTCTCGAACCAGCATGTAGCCGCCAGGCTCCGTGCAGCGCGCAAGCTCGCCAATGACTTTCGATACATTCGGAATGTGATGCAAAGCTCCAAAACAGGTGACAAGATCGAAACTTCGATCCGGAAACGGCAGATCCCCGCTGACAACCGGCTTCACATAACGGGCCGGCACACCCCCGATAGAGTCCCGGACGAAGCCGTCGGCGGGTTCGAGCACGGTGACCCGATCCACACGACCAAGTACCGGATGGAATTCCTCCCCGGCCGCACCGCCCACACCGAGCAGATGTCTGAACCGACGTTCAGGCAACCAACGGAAACCATGGATATCGTTGAGTGCATGATAGCCGTATCCATGACCCGCCGACCCTGCCTGCGACATCTCGAAGTAGCTGTGCTCTTCATCCCTGAACCACTGCTGGAGTGCATCGCCGGCCAGGTCGTCGCCATACAGACGCTCCCCGGCAAGATAAGGGTCGATGTCGTCGCTCTTCATGCCGTTATCCTCCCGAGCGTTCCGATTCGTCCGCAATGCGACCACCGTGACCGTACGCCTCAAGACACCGTCTGACGCCGTCGGCGAAGCGCTCCACCATGCGGCTCACCCCAAAGTCCTGCGCACTATCCCTGCAGCCATCCATGAGCCGCTGCTGCATGGACGATGACTGCAAATAGGCGGCAACCGCCTCTGCATACGCCGATACGTCGTGCCGCGTCATGACACCGTTTTCACCGTTCCGCAGATATGCGATCTCGGGACTGTGTATGGGCACATCGGTCGTGAACATGGGCACTGCGGCAACGAAAGAATCGACTATAGCCAGCCCGACGAGGCCGGGCATGAGAAACGCCCGGGCCATCGCAAAATATTTCGCTTTGTCGCCACCATACACACCACCGAGATAGTGCACCCACGAGTGTCGGCGCGCCGCGTCCTCGATAAGATGCTGATCAGGACCATCACCGATAATCACCATCTCGAAATCGGGTATGCGTCTGCGAATTTCCTCGCAGGCCGCCACAAGGAACGGCAGCCGCTTGTCCGGATACATGCCGCCACAGTACAAGGCCACGCTCCGGGACCGGATACCCAGAGCGGCACGCGCCGCTTCAACGTCGGATGGCCCCAGACGACGCAATGCTTCCGCCAGCTCGTCGGCATCGACGGTATTGTTCACCACCGTGATACGGTCCACCGGAACACCTGCGCCGGCCATCACGCGCTTGCTGATCTCCGTATAGGCGAACCACCAATCGGCGCCACACAACAGCCGGCGCTTCCATCGCTCGCGCAGACCTGACTTGCGATCAGTCTGGAAATTTCGTCCATGCCCCCAATACGTGAAGGCCGGCCCGGCCATCTTCCGGCGCGCAAGCAGCGCATAATTCACCAACAGACGGTTCGCCTGCTCGACAACGACGAGTTCCGCCCCACGCACGTGAGCGAGGCAGGGTTGCCACACAAGATCTGTCCGCCCGACCCGGATATAGCTGTTTTTGATTCTCACCGCCCATGGCTCACCGACTACGACGCTGCGCGGCACGGTGCCCAGCCGCTCCTGCCCGTAGACTACCACCACGTCATGCCCGTCCTCGGCCAACGTCTGGACGAGTGCGCGGAAAAATGGCACGCGGTAATGTGGCAGGATGCGTTGAATCACCACGACCTTAGCCATGGCCTTGGCTCTCGGAATGGGATGACTCGGACGGCCTGAGCAAAGCCGCTTCGACATTGCCCAGCGTACGACGCAGATCGAAACGATCCTCGGCAAGGCGCCGCCCCTCACGTCCCATGCGGAGCCGCATCTCCGGCGAATCCAGCAATTGCCTCAAGCGCACCGCGAACGCCTCCGGATCACGCTCCTCGACGAGAAAACCGTTGACACCGTCCATCACCTGCTGGGGTATACCTGTGATATGGGTGGCGATGACCGGAAGGCCATAAGCCAACGCCTCCGTGATCGCCGTCGGCATTCCATCCCTCTGGCCATTGAGGCCGATCTCAGCCGGAAAGACGAAAATGTCCGCACGCGCCAACCACTTCTGCACTTCCGAAAACGGCTGCGGGCCGAGCAGGCTGACGCATTCAGAGAGTCCAAATTCGCGCACCCGGGCCTGCATCACATCGAACAGCGGCCCACCCCCGACAGCGACGAAGCGAAAGTCGACTCCGTCTCTGTGCAGGAGATCGAGCACCTCCAACAGTGTGCCATAGCCCTTGAAACCGGTGAACGCCGCGGACGTGAACAACAGCGGCACGTCATTGGTCTTTGGTGCCAAGTCGATCTCGGGTAACTCAACTCCATTGAATACCGTCACCACCTTTCCACGGGGGAGCGTATAGTCGCTGATCAGTTCGAGATAGCGACGGTTATAATCCGATATGGCGATCACTCGCCATGCACGGCGCAGCTTCTGAAACAGGAACGGGGAATACACATACACATCTCCCGACGCATGCGCCGTGAAGCTGAACGACACCCCGGTCAGCATATGAGCGAAAAGGGCCACGGTGGACGCAGTGGCGAAGTGCGCATGCATCCGGTCCACTCCATCACGCCGAATCCTCCGCGCGAGGCCGAACGCGGTCAGAACATGCAGCACGACCTGCAGATTAGTGCGCAGATCCAGCGACGGAACCTCTGACATCCAGAGTCGTAGCGCCCGCCAGGAACGGCCGGGATCGGTCACCATCCAGGTGCACATGGCCCCGAGATTCGCCCACACTGAGTGCTTGAGGTAGGAAGTCTTGGCAACCCATGGCCTGTTGTCGTCGTTCAGGTCGGTCCCGACAGGCCGCTGATAGGCATACAGACGGAAATCATCGGGGCCCAACCGGTCTCGCAGGTGGCGAACCTCCCTCAGCACGAACGTTTCCCTTAGGCACGGGAAGGTCACGGTCACATAGGCCAGCCGCATAATCCTACTCCCCACATACCTGAAGAGCATGCCGAACACCGCCTCGCAGTGCCTCCTCGTAGAGGCGCAAATATACCGATACGATCGCGCCGGGCCTGTACCGCTCCGCAGTGAGCCGCCCGGCTGCAGCGAGCCGATGGCGCAGATCCGCGTCGCCGAGCACTTCGCGCAACGCCCGCATCACGGACTCGCCATCCGTCGCGTCCAGCAGATAGCCGTTTTCGCCATGAATCAGATACTCACCGAAACCACGCCGCGTCGCGATCACTACCTTGCCGCGCGCCATGGCTTCGAGCCCCACCAGGGGAAAATTCTCCGACTTGGACGGAAACACGCACACCGCGGCTCGGTCGATATACATTTCGACATGTTCGCTGAAGCCGCAAAAACGGACGTTAGGAAGATCCACGGTATCGACCATGGGCCCGGTCCCGACGAACCAGAAATCCACAGCCGGCATCATGCGGGCCACATCCAGGAGAACGCCCATCTTCAAGTCGATCTGACGACCGACGTTGACCACATATTCGCCGTCCGGCGAGGACACGGGTGTGAAAAATCGCTCGTAAATCGGGTTCGGAATGAATACAAATTTATCCCGATACCCGGGGTACAGGCCACGCATGAGATCCCGGCTGAACCTGCTGACGCAGGTCACGACATCGGCCTTCCGCACGTTCAGCCACCTGAGCGTCTTGAACTTGACGAACTGCGCACGCGTCGCGACACCAAGCTTGAGAAGCTCGTTCTCCGGCGTACCGTCATGAATGGTGCTGACCGTAAGCCAATCACCCTTCCTGATGCAGGCGCTGAGCACATTGGGCATATGATGATGCACCACATCGGGATTAAACGCCGAGATAATACGATTCAGGCTGGAACGACCTGCGGTGCTGTAATGTAAGAGCCGCTGCCGGGTAGCAGGCAACATGCACACTGCCACGCCCTCCCGAGTGAACCTGTCTTCCCGATCACCAAAGGTGAGCACCGTGACGTCGTGAGTTTTCGCCATCTCGACGGCCTGGATCCAGGCCACCTGCTCCCCGCCCCCACAGTAGGGTGGAACGGCTTCGACCACCACTACCACCTTCACTTGACGACCCTCCTGGATGCCGGCCGCAGAATCGAGGGCGACGCAGATCCTGCCTCCGCATTCGCGACACGTCCCGGGCTGTCCGTCACCGCCGACCCATTACGCGACTCCTCCCGTAAAATACCGGCCGCAGCCAGCAGGAAGCCCCACAGGGCGAACAAGTATTGTTGGTAATCCGCGAGTGTGAAACGCAGGAATTCGACCTTGATTTGATCAATCAGGAACACCACCATCAGCACGATTCCGACCCGTGGAAGCCCCTGGATCAGTCTGTCATTGAAGTTATGGTGGCGTGCACGCCACAGATGGCGAAAGATGCCGGCGAACAGCAACAGGTAGGCAATCAGCCCGACGATGCCGACCGTGTACAAGAGGAACAGATACAGGTTGTGTGGGTGGCCGGCAATCCAATCCAGGCGCGCCAGCATGATGGTCTCCGGATCGAACTGTACCCGGGGACCATGGCCGAGAATGGGCTTCTTCGCGATGCGTTCGGCGGCGTCTATCCAGGGACCGGCTCGCGTCTCCGGCATGCCGCTGCGGAATTCTGTGGATGCGACGCGCTCGTACAGCAGGTCGAATTCGGTGGTTTGGATGATGACGAGTGCGACAATGAAAAACAGTCCGACCCCACCAAGCCCCGCGAGCATGATGCGCCGCATCCCCAGTTCTCGGCGGAACGCATACAGCATCAGGACCGCTCCCACGACAAGGCTGATCACCCCGCCCCGGTTGCCGGTGGCGACCAGGAATGCCAGGTTGGCGGTAATCAGCGCATACAGCAAGAAGCGCCGGCCGCGCCTGACCACGTGCATCGCCAGGTATCCCATGAGTAGTACCTGAAAAACCAGAAATTCCGCCGTGATGCCGACCGCCGAGAATGGGCCGGCGAGGCGCCGATCGATTTCAGTGATGCGGTTCTGGGTAAGCGCAAACTCTTCGATACCGAACAAGGCGAGCTGCCGCCCGCCCGCCGCGAGCTGTAGATAGCAATACAGCGTCACCAGGACGTTGATGATCACCAGCAGTGTTATGAAGTAATGGACATCACGCGCGGTACGGATAGTGTTGTACACCACATAGAACATCAGAAATCCGGCACCGACGCTGATAAGATACAGCACGTTGCCAAAGCGCAGCGCTTGGGGTGCCTGGGTCATGGCCAGCATATAGACGAAGCCAATCAGGATGAAGCTCCCTATCAAGGGTGCCTTGATGAGTCGATGCTGCAGCAGCAGCGCGCCCGCCAGCATATAGGTCAGCACGGTATTCATGCTGCCATACTGGGAATTAATGATCTGAAACGGAATCAGTACGACGAGCGCCGTCACCGTCCAGCGCGGCGGCAAAAAGTAGAGCGAGACGAATACGCCCAACCCTACTATCAGCGCCACGATAATTTGTGTCCACGCCCAGGTATCCATACGGTACCGCCTCTTATACGCAGCCGTCGCGCCCGATGGGCACTGCGGCATCGACGCTGTAGTCAACAAATCCGAACCGTTCCAGCACACGCCCTATGTCGGCAACCTGATCCGTACTCAGCCAGGTGCGCCACTTCGGCTGATGGGCCTCACCGAAACCGGCCTGCACACGCTCAGTACCGGCCTGTTCCGAGGGCCGGTACAGCAAAGCCGGATCCGGGCGTACGTCGAGCCCCAGTCCTTCGAATACGGGCGCCCAGGCTCCCACGCCGGCACCCGCCAGCGTCTCGTAGTAGGCGACCGTGCACCCCAGCCGCCGCGCCTCATACAGGGGCTCCACATTCTCGATGCACCACAGCACAGCGTGGAGCGCGGCCCCGCCCAGACCGGGATCCATGAGATCCAGGCCGGCCCGCCGGACGCGCTCCATTATGACCGCTTGCTCCCGATAGCGACGCAGGACATCCTGCTGGAACGGTCCATCGAGGACCCAGGACTCCGTCCCGGCCCTCAGCTTGGACGCGATCACCGCGCAGGGGTGACGGACCACGAACAGAATACGCGGGCTGTAGTGCCTCACCATCCAGGGCAGCATCAGGTTGGCGCGGATGCACTTGACCACGATGCCCGCCCTCCGCAGACCGGGCCCGTATCGCCGATAGTTTCCGACCAACTGGCGGCCGGTTCGATAAAACACGCGCAGTCTTCCGAAATCGAGCAGGTCGCGCGCCCCCAGGCGCAGGCGATCCCCGCGCACGCGGTAATCGGTCCAGACGCTGCGCAATCGGCCTGAAAACACCTCGTCCATGAACCGCCGCATATCGGGAGCGGAATCGTCCGCCCCAAGACAACGGTTGGCCAGCGTTTGTGCGGCAGGGACAGCCCACGGATGTAGCGGCTCGTAGATCGGGCGTAATTGAGCGGCATCGGAGATCACATCTTGTATCCACGTCGTACCGCTGCGGCCTGAGCCAAGAATGAGCAGTGGCTTATCAACCTTGGCTCCTGGTGCTGATACCAAGTGCATCATTCCTCTACAGCGATCACGCTATAAATGGTGTCTAGCCCACGCCCACCCAGGACGAACTCATCAAGCTTCTCCCGACGGCGCAAATCATACGCGGCAATTCGCGTAGGCATGATGCGTGGCCGACCAGACCAGCGCATCATCCACAAAAGGTTCTCCTTTACCGGAGTTTCGCGGATCCTGGAAAAACCGACATAAGCGACATCGCCGATGATCGCGAGGCCCCGGCACCAGCCAAGGGGACAGTCGACTTGCTCCATTTCATTTAGATCTATGACTTCGACGACCGATAGCGTGTCAGTATCGGCAATAATAATTTTGCCATTAACAGCCGTAAAATAAACACGATCACCAATAACGTGACCATCGTGGACCCGTTCGACGCCGATATTAATTCGTTTGGAGAGATCAGACAGACACACAGCATCCTTCTGTTGAAACCGCGTAACCCAGATTTCTCTAGCGATCGCAAATACGAAGTTAGGATGTGCTTCGTGTGGCTTTGTTGAATGAATTTTTCTACAGTCAGTTTGCGGAGAGAACCGGTGCCAAGGGTCTTTTCCTAGAACATTCCAGAACTGCATGGGCTCTAATGTTTTACTATCGTGGGCAACAACAAGATCCAGCCCAGTAGACGCGACCACGACATGGCTACCTATAGGTGCCACATGATGTACGTTCTGAAAGAAAGGATAGGATACGCTCTGCTCCAGCCTCAGCTCAGGGTAGCTAAAAATAAACAGCTCTGTTTCTGAACAGACGTAGAGTCGACCATCTGCCAACGTAGCCGAGGTAAACAACATATTTGGGGTATCGTCTGGATAATGGTCGCCTCCTTCGCTTAGTTCATAAAGTGACTCCGTTCGACGAGACTCGTATTCAATACGCAATAAGCGCCCGCAGTGATACCGCCGCCCCTCTCCTAACTTAAGAGCATCGTCTCTCTGCACACCACCAGTCACTAGAAATTTCGGCATCCTACAACCCACAATTAGCTAAGTACCAGCGATTAAAAAGCAGAGAACTTGAACCCCTATCTTCGGCATGCATTGGCCACCGACGCATCAACTTCCCAGACCCCTTGAACCACCTCCTTGAACCTTGATCCCTTGAGGCAGACCCCTTGAACCGTTCGACTGCAAACCGTAACTCAGACATAACATACAGGAACAACATCAATGTGCTTTTCACCCGACATAGCAGGGCGTAAAGGGCACTTTTTTGTCGGCCACTGGCTTCTATCTTCAAAGACAAAGAGCTGATGTTTCTCAGGAAGCGAATCAGAACTGAATCTCTCTACTCGCGAAAAGTAGCGTTCATATTTGTCGAAATAGTCAACTCCGGGCGCTCGAACATGATAGTCTTCATGAGGATTTGGCTCTGGATACTCGACTGTTTGTTCTGCAACTATCGGAACGGGAAGAATAGCTATTCCGTTCGGCTTTAAGACTCTGCGTATTTCTGAAATCGCCTTTTCGTCATCAGGGATGTGTTCTAACACGTGTGAGGCAAAAACAAAATCATAGCTACCACTGTCGAATGGGAGCTGCTGCAGATCAACATTGTGATCAACATCTTTCATATTTAAGTCAGCGCTTTCATATTGACCGAACCGCTTTGAGAAATACTCTCGGAAGAATGGCTCAGGGGCAAAGTGAAGCATCTTCATATCCGTTGCGCTTATGTCACTTAGAAGCTTTTTGACGACCAGGAATTGAATTCGTTGCCTTTCCGCGGCACTGCAATTCGGGCATTTGGCGTGTTTTCTTAGGCCGGTGGAGGGCGCGACGTCCATGAAAGGACCTGTATACTCGCAAACCGGGCACTCAAACTTCTCTTTTCCGCTGCTCCGAAATTTGAAGATAAAAAAATCGATCTTGTTTTTTAGTCTGCGAGCATTGTGCCTTAGCGTCATGACTTTCTCCTAAGGTAACTGCCGAAGGTCAGCGCTCAACCACGGTGGGGGCGTAAGCGAACAAGTGACCACACACTCGTAGCAACTTCTTTCTGCGGATTACCGCAAGTTTACGTCAGCCGAGGTAGAAACGCGTTCATATCCTCGATAAGCCCTGCACACGGCAAACACTGCCTTTCCATAGCACTCCCTCAATCTTGTTGGAGACAACCATTGCTGCACGATCAACAGCCAATTTCGGCGCAGCCCACCCATACTATGATTTGACTCAAAGCCCTCACTCAACGTGAGTGATTCATCTCGCTACACACCACCGGTAACTAAAAATCTCGGCATTGAAAACTCGCAGCCATATGTTCATTAAGATGGGCTTCGCCTGAATTTATGCCCAATCCAAGGCTGCTTACGTGCCCGATACCTCAGCCGTATTACCCAAATTGGCATCTCGACCAACATCTTCCGCCATGGCCACGCTTCCGCCATAGCTGAGTCTTCCAAGCCACGGTTCCATGGCGAGCGTCATTTTGCAAATCGCATCGCGTGACATTTCAGATGCATATTTTTGGTTTAGGGCACGCAGCGGCGGATGCTCGCGCAGATAAACATGTGCCCGCTCGGCGTCCCGAAGGCCGACGAAGCTGTATATACTCGACAGTACCTGATGAGGATACTCGAGAAACTCTTCGTAGCGTATCTCCATGTATTTATTTTCAGCCAAAGATGCAGCTTCCTTGCGAGTAGTCTCGATAATGTTGCGCCATTGCAGGGCAGCCAAAATCTCAGGCCTCCGCCCTTCATGCTCCCAGTATTCTACATATGTCGATGGAAACCCGGGATTCCACCACGGATTAACCAACCCGCCGCCCCTACGCCAAAACGCAACATTGAGCAACGAGTGGACGACAGCACGACCATCACGAATCACATGAATGAAGCAGGCATCTGGAAAAAGTGAATGTAGATAACCAATGCGTGCCGGTCCGGTAAGCTTTGTGGCAAACCTGGAACGACATTCCCAGGCCAATAATCGCCGGAGCACCTTGTGTATCCGTACCTGATCGGCGGAAGTGGCATGAATGCCAAGTAGGTAACTGCGCGCAAAATCGGGACGAGCATAATGTGTCCAGAACGAATAAGCTTCGGCGTGCTGCGGCAACAACCTATTCCCTGGTATGACCCCACCATGTTGCTTCTTCCGGCCCTGGAGCCCAAGCACTTTGTTGTCGAGAAGGGGTAGCAACGCCCCCGTGCCGAGCAACCACGGCCAACGTTCATGATAAGTTAGCGGACCACCTATATCTGGATGCTTGGCCACAGCTTCGAAAAGGATAGTTGTTCCGCTGCGTGGAACGCCTATAAAGAATATTGGTCTATCGATCTTCCGTACCATTTTCCTTTCCGCCACCTTCAGAATTTATTCACATTTTGTTTTGTCATTGAGGAAGGCCCAGCAGCTACTCGCAATTTTGGCACCACATAGCGATCGTGATAGAAGCACAACCCAATCGCTGCCACTATGACACTCACATTGGCAAATACCCCTGCAACCATGAAAGTGATCAGGCAATCGACGGCTTCTCGCCCAAAAAAATAAGGCAGGTACAACGCACCTCCCATCAGGATCGTGCGTCCGGTCTGCATGCGCAGCCACAGGGACTGGCGACGCAGAACGATGTACGCTGTGGATGCCGGCGCGGCCGCAAACATCGCCAACAGCCAGGGCGCCAGAATTCTGCTGTACTCGCCCGCTGTCACCCATCGGTCACCGAGCAACAGCCCGAACAGCCACGGCCCCGCCACTACGATAAACGCGGCCGGGAGCGCACCGATACCCAGCATCCCGATCGTCACCTTGAGCAGGTCGCCCCGCAACGTCGCGCCGTTGTTCAGCCGTTGCGCAGCGCGCTGCAGGTAGACTTTGCGCAACGACTCGCTTACCACACCCACCGGTAAGCGGATCATTCGGTTGGCCACCGCATAAAAACCCACCACCGCGGGTGTGAACATCACCGACAGCAGCAGGATGGGCAGATTCTCGCCGACCTGTTTCACCAACGCGGCGGGAGCCGCATAGAACGGAAACTCACGGTATTCCCGCGCAAGCTGCCACAACCCACTTCTCGGTGGCGACCCGCCACCGCCAGAGGGCAGGGCGCCGCGCACGCCTGTGGTGACCACATACAGCTGCGCCACCACACCCATGAGTGTCCCCAGTATCAATCCCGCAACTGATGACCCCCACCAGAATCCGAGCCCTATGCGGCCACCCGCTGTGGCTGTGCTGAGCGCGACTGGCGCAGCCGCAAGCCGACCAAAATCCTTCTTTCGCATGTGCCAAGCCGACAGTGCGTAGAACAACGCCATCAGGAGCGCACCCAGCGGAACGGCGTAGAGCCAGGGTCCAAGCTGTTCCACCCAGGCGAATTCCGGTGCGAGCCACGCCAGAACTGCCACCGCAACCATGAACGCGCCGGCACTCGCAAACGCAAGCAGCATAGCCAGCACCAGCAACCGCGCTGCGATACTGTCGGACTCCGGCAAGATGATTGCCTGGTCATATCTCAGGCTTCCGACCACGGAAGCCATCATCGTTACCGACACAAACAACGCGGCAACCCCGAAATCATCAGGGTCGAACAGTCGCGCGACGACCAGCGTCGACAAGAGCGTAATCGCTTGACCCAGACCGTTTCCTACGACGAGGCGCCGAACGTTGATGCCGAATTCCGATGCCGATGCACGGCGCAACGATCGCAACACGGTTATCGCCTCGAAGCGTTCAGAAGGTTTGTCCACCCAGAAGCCGGCTTGTCGGACACCGGCATGTGGTCGATATAATCAGGCCGGGCATCCTCGCTCATACGGGCCTGGCTTCCGACAGTACTTTCTGGCGGTACTTCGGCGGCAGATCACCCGGAGTCGGGAGATCGACCGGCACGCCGAGCATCTCTTCCAGTTCCACCTGCAATCCGCCGAGATCGAGCAGAGTCACGCTGGGCAGGGGATCGACGAGCAAGTCGAGGTCGCCGCCCTCGCGGTCTTCACCATGTAGCACGGAGCCGAACACCGTAGGGTTGAACGTACTGAACCGCTGCGCGGCCGCGCGCACATCGAAGCAGGTGGTGCCCGGAAAGAGATCCGCGACCGCTTTCGGCAGGGTGATCTGGTTCTTGGACGTCATTCTGGCAATCATTCAGGCGACGCTCATAACGGGTTTCGTGTTCAATGTCGTGGTAGTTCGTGGACACGGCCCAGGGCAGCTTCTCGGCGCAAGCGCCTCACCTTCCGCCTGCTCCTTCATGGCGGGCGGCGATCGCGGCAGGAATGCCGCTCCTACGGGTGCGTGGAGTGCCGTGTGTGGGTGCTGCCACTTTCACCCCTCCAGATACCCCTCTTTCAGCAAATACAAATAAATCTCCTGCAACGCCCCGCCCTCTGTCATCCCGCCCTCCGCATCAGCCCGCCATACGCCACAACGCACTGACCGGCATGGCCATGTAGCGGGGGCCGAATGCGACGGTTTCACTGCCGGTGGCAGTTCAATGGCAGTTCAATGGGGTCAGACTCGATTGATCACCTTCTGATCAATCGAGTCTGACCCCATTGAACTGTTGAACTGCCATTGAACTGAGTCTGACCCCGTTGAACTGCGCGTCGACCAGGAATCGCATCTCGTCAGGCCACCCGTAGGACCGGATGGTCCGATTGCCGTGCCGCGTACTCCAGCGCCGCAGCGATGTCGGCTGCTTCCAGGTACGGATAATCCCGGAGGATATCCTCGGAGGTCGCACCACCTGCCAGCATTTCAAGGACATCCTTCACGCGGATACGCAGCCCACGTATGCACGGACGGCCGCCGCACACCTCCGGGTTTACGGTAATACGATCGAGATTACTCATGACGACAATTCTCCTTGAGCGTCTGGCTGACTTGGACACGCCCAACCAGCCCCGTCACCCTGTTACTCTGCCAGATACCCCTCTTTCAGCAAATACAAATAAATCTCCTGCACCGCCTCCATCGGCTGCATGCCCGAGGTGTCGATGCACAGCTCCGGCGCCTCCGGCACCTCGTAGGGGTCGCTGATGCCGGTGAACTCGGGGATCAGCCCTTGCCGCGCCTTGGCGTACAGGCCCTTGCGGTCGCGTGCCTCGCAGACCTCCAGCGGCGTGGCGACGTGGATCTCGATGAAGGCGCCGTGGTCCTCGATCATGTCGCGCACCGCCTGGCGCATCTTGTGATAGGGCGCGATGGGGGCGCAGATGGCGACGCCGCCGTTCTTGGTGATCTCGCTGGCGACGAAGCCGATGCGGCGGATGTTCAGGTCGCGGTGGTGCTTGGAGAACCCCAGTTCGCTCGACAGGTGCTGGCGCACGATGTCGCCGTCGAGCAGTGACACGGGACGGCCGCCGGCCTCCAGCAGCTTGGCATAGATGATCTTGGCGAGCGTGGACTTGCCCGAGCCGGACAGGCCGGTGAAGAACAGCGTCAGGCCCTGGCGGCCGCGCGGCGGATAGACGCGGCGCAGTTCGCGCACGACCTCGGGGTAGCTGAACCAGTCGGGGATGTCCTCGCCCAGCGCCAGGTCCTTCTTCAACTGGGCGTCGGTGTATTCGCTGCAGTCGAGCTGCTGCGCCTTGATCTTCGACACCGGCAGGAAACGGTCCTTGCTGGGGACGTAGCACTGCGCCTCGAGGGGCAGGATCTGGATGTTCAGCTCGTCCTGGTGCTGCTGGAGCAGCTCGTGGGCGGCGTAGGGGGCGTAGAAGTCTTCACCGGCAGCGCCCTGGCCGCTGCCGGCGCTGGAGCCGCTGGGGCCGTTGCGGCCGTTGCCCGGCGGCGGATAGGCGTGCTTGGGGCCGACGATCATGTGCGAGCAGCCGTAGTTCTGGTGCACGAGGGCGTGCCACAGCGCCTCGCGCGGGCCGGCCATGCGCATGGCCAGCGGCAGCAGCGACAGCGCGGCGAGGTTGTGCGGGAAGTGGCGGCGGATCGCCTGATAGCAGTGCACGCGCGCGTAGTAGTGCAGGTCGCCGGGCTTGGTCATGCCGACGGTCGGGTGCAGCAGGATGTGGCCGCCGATGTCCTTGGCGGCCTGCAGGGTGAGGTCGCGCTGCAGGCGGTGCATGGGCTTGCTGGTCTGGAAGGCGACCACGCGGCGCCAGCCCATCTTCCTGAACAGGGCGCGCAGTTCGGCCGGTGTGTCCCAGAGGTTCTCGAAATCGTGATGGGCCGGCAGCTCGATGCCCTCGAGGGTCCCATATATATAGGTATCCTGGACCTGCTCGTAGAGGTGTCGCACGCCGGGGTGCCGGTCGGAGTCGGTGCCGTAGACGGCCTCGGCCTCGTGCCGTCTGTCGGGCCGCCAGGCGTCCTGGAAGGTGAGCACGGCGGGCATGAAGCCCTCGGCGTCGCGTAGGGCGATTTTTCTGCCAGGTTGCATCTTTTCGGCGAAGTTAGCCGGTACATCGAGGACGATCGGGATCGGCCACAGGGTCCCGTCGGGCAGACGCAGGCGCTCGACCACGCCCTCGTAGGCCGCCTGATCCATGAAGCCGTGCAGCGGCGCGAAGCCGCCGCTGAGTAGCAACTCCAGGTCGCAGACCTGGCGCCGGCTCAGGGTCAGGGAGGGGAAATCGCGGGAGGCCTGCTTGAGCGCCTCGGCACGCTCCGCGTCGACCCGCAGATCGACCGGCACGCCGCCGTGCGGCTGAATCTGAAACTCCATCCTGATCAGTCTCTTATTGTAGGATTACCCCCGCCTTCTCCGGGAACGGGGTAGTGCCTGCCACGGGACCTCGGGGTCCTCTCTCGCTCGGCGGCCGTCGTCGCCTGATAGTAGGGGTTCTGTGGGAAAGGGTAAAGGAGGAGATGTGGCGTGGAGTGGGGAGTGAGGAGTGAGGAGCAAAAGCTAAAGCCGATTTTGGCCACGGAAGCACACGGAATAACACGGAAAAAATGCTTATGGCAAAACCCCATCGAAACCTTTGCGGTCGTGCCTCTCAAGAATGCACCCATTCCTTACACTCGGCCGGCGTCAGGATCCGCACTGGAAACGACCCGCGCAATTCGAGCAGATCGCTGTCACCCGTAACCAGCGCGGCGGCGCCCGTCTGCTCGGCGAGGGCGAGGAACACGCGGTCCTGCGGATCGCGGCGGGCGGGCAGATCCTCAGCCTTCACGTCGGCAATCTCCGCAAAGGGGAGAAAATCGCCGAGCAGTTCGTCGATCTCCGCGCGATTGAGCCGGAACTTCGGGTAGGCCAGCACGCGCAGCAACTCCGCGACGGTTTCCTTGCAGACCACCGGTATCAGCGCACGCTCCGCCCAGGCACCCCGCAGCCATGCCAGCTGTCCGTTCTCGAACAGCAGTGCCGACACCACGGTATTGGTGTCGAACACGACCCGATGGCTCACTTGCGCCGGGCCCAGTCGATGGCATCGGCGACGTCCGCCTCGCGGATGCCCAGCGCCTCCAGTTTCGTCCGCACCTCCTCCGCCCGGCCCGGCCGCAGGGGCACCAGCACGATCCGGCCCTCTTCCGCACGGACATCGAAGTAGGTGGTGTCCGGAAAGAGGTCCGCGACCGCCTTCGGCAGGGTGATCTGGTTCTTGGATGTCTTCTTGGCAAGCATGAGCAAGGATCCACGGAAGTAAGGAATAAAGGAAATATAGGTGATACGCACCGAGGATGCCACCTCATCCCTCCAAATAGCCCTCCTTCAACAGATACGGATAAATCTGCTGCACCGCCTGGCACGTAGGGATATCCGGGCTACGGATACGCGCGCGAGCCGCATCAGCGACGCACCGTGGCGAGGAGTGAGGAGCAAAACCTGAGCCCGATTTCAGCCACGGAAGCACACGGAACAACACGGAAAAAATGCTTATGGCAAAACCCCCGGTAGGGTGCGTCGAGGCGCAGCCTGACGCACCAAAATTCCGCGCCTGTGGCGTGAGGCGTGAGGCGTGAGGCGTTAGGCGTTAGGCGTTAGGCGTTAGGCGTTAGGCGTTAGGCGTTAGGCGTTAGGCTTTAGGCGTTAGGCGTAAAACTCAAACCCGAGTTTAGCCATGGAAATACACGGAAATACACAGAAGAGTTTTTGATGTAGGAGCGCCATTCCTGGCGCGATTGGATTGGGTGAGCGATCCCTCCGGAATCGCGGCAGGAATGCCGCTCCTACAGGTGTCAGGCCACGATGGGGTTTTGCATTCCGTGTATTTCCGTGTGCTTCCGTGGCCATTTTTTGACAGATTTAAATCTATCCCCCGTCCGTCACCCCTTAGCGGAGCAGACGCACATTGTCTGTGTACTCTGCCAGCAATTCGTCGTTGGTCAGGAGCAGCATCGGCTCTACCCTGCTCTGCGCGACCAGTAGTCGGTCGAAAGGATCTTTGTGGATCGGTGGGAGGCGACTGACTTCCACGGCGTGCCGTGCACGGATGGGCAGTTCAGTAAAGCCGGTTTCCGGCATGGCCTCCAGTATCTGCCCCGGATCGATCTGAAAATCCTCCCGGCCCAGCGACGCCTTGATGGCAATCTCCCAAAGACTGGCCGCGCTGAAAAAGACCTCGTTGTTGCCGTCTTCCAGCCAGTTGCGCGTGGTTTCCGGCAAACGCCCGCTGTCACCCACCGCCCACAGCAGCACATGCGTATCCAGCAGGAACCGCATCAGCCGCGCCCTTCGAAATCGGCCAGAACCGCTTCGGGCAAGGGCGCATTGAAGTCCTCCGGGATACGAATTTTTCCGTTCAGGATTCCCAGCGTACGCTTCGTCTTTGCGAGCGGGACGATACGTGCAACGGGTTTGCCCGCCTTGGCGATGATGAACTCCTCCCCGCCTTGTGCCCGTTCGATGAGTTTCGACATCTGCGTCTTGGCTTCGTGAATGTTGATCTGATGATCCATAACGCCCTCACAACTCCAGCGGACTAAGTTCGACTAAGGTTAGCAGAGGTCAGGCGATAATCAAACCAGTGCCAAGGTAGAAACAGCGCCGCAGTGGCTGTCGGGACAATATGGCCACGGAATCCACGGAACAACACGGAAAACTATTGCAAAAACCGTAGCGTGGCCATTGGCTCGGCGCCATACAACGACCGCATCGCGTGAAGTCTGGGCTTTTATAAGAGCAATTTTTCCGTGTTGTTCCGTGGATTCCGTGGCCAATAACAGATTTTCCTCCTCACGCCTCACTCCGCTCACAGGCGGGAATTTTGGTGCGTCAGGCTACGCCTCGACGCACCCTACGACTAAATATTTCCGTGTGTTTCCGTGGCGGATGTTTGTGTCGGCCCACACACGAAACCATGATGGTCTTTGACACCATAATATTTATGGTCTAACGTACCATCATGCGAGCACGGAAGCTCTTTCACTACAAGTGCCGCGCTGGGTGGAGGTGGACTGAATGAGCCGTATCGAATTCGAAATCTTGAAACCGCAGGCCGCGTTGGATGCCTTCGCGCAAACGTGGCGGCGGACACTGGCCGGCGACGACCTTACGCCACGCATCGCCTTCGGCAGCCTGCGGGAACTCTTCTCCGCGATCACGGAAAAACGCCTGGAGCTGGTCCGGTTCATCGCCGCGAACGAGGCACTCAATACCCGGCAACTGGCCCAGGCAGTGGAGCGTGACTACAAGAATGTGCATACCGACGTGCGGGAACTGCTGGAGCTGGGCCTGCTGGAAAAAGACGCCCGCGGCCGCCTCACGGCACCGTTCGACGAGATCGTCATCCACGCCAGCGTGCGGGATGCAGCGTGAGGCGTGAGGCGTAAAACCCAAACCCGATTTTGGCCACGGAAGCACACGGAAAAACACGGAAAAGGTTATTGTGAAAACCGTCTATTCGGTGACCGTGTGTCGCCAAAACAAGCCGCCGCCAAAGAAGAATCTATCTCTCCGTAAAGTCCAACCGCAGCCTGTATGGTCTACGGGTTTTGCATTCCGTGTGCTTCCGTGTGTTTCCGTGGCCATCATGGGTTTTACGCCTCACGCCTCACTCCTCGACGCACCCTACGATTAAACATTTCCGTGTTGTTCCGTGTGCTTCCGTGGCCATTTTTTTGCCTGCGTCTGGCTGACAAGGGCGGCAGATTCTAAACCGTCCCCCTCTCTCTTCCTGCGTCAGCCGGCCGCGTGCCGCAGCACCTCCAGGCAGGCGCGGTTCAGCTCTGCGGCGCGCAACTCGGAATCGGCCTCGTTGTAGCAGCGGAACTCGGGGGCGTTGCCGGAGGGGCGCAGGTGTACGATCTCGCCGTTGTCGAAGCGCATGCGCAGGCCGTCGGTGGTGTCGATGGATGCCACCTTGCCGCACAGACTCCCGAACAGCCGCTCCATCGCTACCGTGCCGCCGGCGTTGAGTGCCTCGATGAGGGCGCGCGAGCGCTCGGTAGGGTAGTCCTGCAGCCGGTCGCTGGCGGTGAAGCGCGGCGGCAGATCGGCACCGAGCGCGCTCAACGGAACGCTGCGCGCATGCGCCTCGGCCAGCAGCGCCAGGATGGGCAGTACGGCATCGCGCGTCGGCAGCGCGGACAGGCGGCGGCCGTCGCGCCCTATTCCAGTCTCGGTGCCGGACTCGATGCCAGACCCGATGCCAGACCCGCTAGCGGACCCGATGGCGGAGGCCAGCAGAAAGCCGCCGTTCGCCTCGTAACCGGCGACGGCCGCGTGCCCCGCGGCCTGCAGTGCCTGCATGCCGGCGATCACGAAGGGTGAGCCGATGCGCGTGCGCTCGACGCGGGCGAAGCTGCCGCAGGCCTCGACCACGGAATTGCTGCTCACTGGTGTGGCCACCGCGGTGATCCCCAGGGCCTGCGCACACAGCACGCCGACGACGTCGCCGCGCAGCCAGTCGCCGCGTTCGGTACCGATCAGCGGACGGTCGGCGTCGCCGTCGGTGGAGACGATGGCAGCGAAGCGGTGTTCCTCCGCCCACTGCCGCGCCAGTGCGACGTCCTCGGGACGGATCGCCTCGGTGTCGACCGGCATGAAGACCTCGGAACGCCCCAGGCGCAGCACCTCCGCACCCAGGCCGGCGAGGATCTCGCCCAGCAGATCGCGCGCCACACCCGAATGCTCGTAGACCGCGACGCGCATCCCCGTGAGCGCGCCGCTGCCGAAGAAGTCCCGATAGCGGCGCACATAGTCGGCGCGTGCCTGGTCATCGACCGGCGGCAGTGCATCGGTGCGGACCTGCGCCGGCAGCGCGACCGTCTGCGCACGGATGCCGGCCTCGTCATCCTTGAGGATCTCGCCTTGGGCGGTGTTGAATTTGATGCCGTTGCGGTCGTCCGGGATGTGGCTGCCGGTGACCATGATGGACGGGATGCCGCGGCCGATGCCGTAGGCGGCGACCGCCGGCGAGGGGATGAAGCCGCAGTTGATCGGCCGGTAACCGGCATCGACACAGGCCGCGGCGATGGCCGCCATGATGGCCGGCGTGCTCGCGCGCAGATCGCCGGCGATGGCGACGCCGCTACCGGCCCGCAGGCCGGCCGCCGCCTCCAGGTGCTGCAGGAACCCGCGCGTGTAGGCGTAACAGACCGGCGCGGTCAACTCGACCACCCGCCCGCGCGCCCCGCTGGTGCCGAAGCCGACCCCGCTGCGGGCCATCAGTTCGTCGATGCGTACCCGTTCGCTGTCCATCTGCCGTCCCCACAACGGAAAAGGGCCGCCGAATTCAGGCAGCCCTTTGATAGTAAGCGAAAACTAGTGGTGGCCAGGGACGGAATCGAACCGCCGACACGGTGATTTTCAGTCACCTGCTCTACCAACTGAGCTACCTAGCCCGAGAGAAGGCGTATTAAACCGGTGGCACCCGGGTAAGTCAAGGAATCCCCGCCCGCAGGGCGGAGTGAGGCGTGAGGCGTGAGATCAAAAGATTTTTGGCCACGGAAACACACGGAAGAACACGGAAAAAAGTACTCATGTAAAGGCCCAGGCCTCAAACGGGGTGGCCGCTACGTAGCACCGGGCCAGTGGCCGCGTTACGGTTTTTGCAATAGCCCTTTTCCGTGTTCTTCCGTGTGCTTCCGTGTGTTTCCGTGGCCATAATGGGTTTCACTCCTCACACCTCACCCATACTGCGTCCGCAGGTACTGGCGGTATTCGCCTGAGCGCACGCGGTCGCACCAGTCGAGGTGGGCGAGGTACCAGTCCAGGGTTGCCTCGATGCCGGTTTCGAACTGGTGTGCCGGGGTCCAGCCGAGTTCGCGCTGCATCCTGGAGGAATCCATGGCGTAGCGGCGGTCGTGGCCGGGGCGGTCGCGCACGAAGGTGATGAGTTCGCGATAGGGCTTCGGTCCCGGGCGCAGTACGTCTAGCCGGTCGCAGATGCGGTGGACGATGTCGAGGTTGGTCCACTCGTTGTTGCCGCCGATGTTGTAGACCCCGCCGAGGCGGCCGCGCTCGAGTACCGCCTCGATGCCGCTGCAGTGATCCTCGACGTACAGCCAGTCGCGGATGTTGCGGCCATCGCCATACAGCGGCAGCGGCTTGCCCTCGAGCGCGTTCAGGATCACCAGCGGGATGAGTTTCTCGGGAAACTGATAGGGCCCGTAGTTGTTGGAACAGCTGGTGGTCACCACCGGCAGGCCGTAGGTGTGATGATAGGCGCGCACCAGGTGATCGGCGGCCGCCTTCGAGGCGGAATACGGGCTGTTCGGCTGATACGGATGCGTCTCGGTGAAGGGCGCAGCGTCCGGGCCCAGGCTGCCGTACACCTCGTCGGTCGATACCTGCAGGAAGCGCCGTCCCTCCACTGCGTCGCCCCAGACGGCGCGCGCCACCTCCAGCAGGGCGAAGGTGCCGTGGATGTTAGTCTGGATGAAGGCATCCGGCCCGAGGATGGAGCGGTCGACGTGCGATTCGGCGGCGAAGTTCACTACCGTGTCGATGCCCTCCTCGCGCAACAACTGCTCCACCAGGGTACGGTCACCGATACCGCCCTGCACGAAGCGGTAGTTGGGCCGCCCCTCGATGTCGGCCAGGTTCTCGAGATTGCCGGCGTAGGTGAGCGCGTCCAGGTTGACCAGCCGGTCGTCCGGATGCCGCTCCAGCCAATAGCGCACGAAATTCGAGCCGATGAACCCGGCACCGCCGGTGACCAGCAACCGCTTCATGTCCGTAACTCCCGCAACATCGTGATGAGTGATTCGCGCCAGTGCGGGATCGGTCGTCCCAGCAGTGCGCGTATCTTTTGTTTGTCCAGCACCGAATAGGCCGGCCGTCGTGCCGGTGTGGGATAGGCCGTGGTCGGGATCGGCCGCACCTGTCGTGCCGTGATGGGAAAGCCCAACGCATGCGCTTCGGCGAGGATCGCCACCGCGAAATCGTACCAGGAGGCGACGCCCTCGTTGGTGAAGTGATAGACGCCGCGCGCATCCGCATCCAGCAGTGCGATCAGCGCGGCGGCGATGTCGCCGGTCCAGCTCGGCGTGCCGATCTGATCGTCGACGACGCTGAGCTCGTCGCGCTCGGCCGCCAGCCGCAGCATGGTCTTGACGAAATTGGGGCCGTGCGCGCCATGCACCCAGGCGGTGCGTACGATGACGGCAGCGGGCAGCGCCGCGCACACCGCCTGCTCGCCCGCCCATTTCGAGGCGCCGTAGACGCCCAGCGGATTGGGCACGTCGTCCTCGCGGTAGGGGTGCGATTGCGTGCCGTCGAAGATGAAATCGGTGGAGAGGTGCAGCAGCCGCCCGCCATACCCGGCGACCGCCGCGGCCAGCGCGCCCGCACCATCGCGGTTGACGGCGTAGGCGCGTTCGGCCTCGGCCTCGGCCTTGTCGACGGCGGTGTGGGCGGCGCAGTTGATCACCCAGTCGGCGCGCTGCCCCGCGATCGCCGCGCGCAGCGCCTCGGGCTGCGTGAAGTCCGCCTGCGCCCGCGTGAAGGCGATCGGCGCGTGCCCCGCGGCACGCAGCCGCAGACACAGTTCAGTGCCGAGCTGGCCCTCGCCACCGGTGACCAGCACCTTCATGGCCGTTCCCCGTACCGCGGCAGATCGGCGTCCAGGTCGCGCAGGCGTGGATTGCGGCAATCCTTGTCGGACAGCCGGTAGTCGCCATCGACCGCGGGCCAGACGATGCCGATGTCGGGGTCGTTCCAGATCACGCCGCGCTCGTCGTCCGGGCGGTAGTAGTCGGTGCATTTGTAGAGGAAATCCACCCGTGCGCTCAGCGCGCAGAAGCCGTGCGCAAACCCGGGCGGCACATAGAGCTGGCGGAAGTTCTCCTCCGACAGCGTCACGCCGACCCAGCGCCCGAAGGTGGGCGAACCCGTGCGGATGTCGACCGCGACATCGAAGGCCACGCCCTGGGTGACGCGCACCAGTTTGCCCTGCGGGTGGCGTAGCTGATAGTGCAGTCCGCGCAGGATGCCGGGGCCGGAGCGCGAATGGTTGTCCTGTACGAAGGGCAGTGCGATGCCGGCCTCGGCGTAGCGCTGGGCGTGGTAGGTCTCCTGGAAGAAGCCGCGCTCGTCGCCATGCACCGTCGGTTCGACGATGAGTACGCCGGGCAGCTCCGTCTCGATGACCTTCATCGTGCGCCCTGCGTCTCTTCCAGCACGTCGCGCAGATAGCGGCCGTAGCCGCTGTTCACCAGCGGCTGCGCCAGGCGCTCCAGCTGTTCGGCGTCGATGTAGCCCATGCGGTAGGCGATCTCCTCGATACAGGCGACCTTCAGCCCCTGGCGCTGTTCGATGGCCTCGATGAAGTTTGCGGCCTGCAGCAGGGACTCGTGTGTGCCGGTATCCAGCCAGGCGGTGCCGCGGCCGAGCACCTCGACATTGAGCCCGGCCTGTTCGAGGTAGGTGCGGTTGACATCGGTGATCTCCAGCTCGCCACGCGGCGAGGGTGTAAGCGACTTGGCGATGTCGACCACCTGGTTGTCGTAGAAGTACAGACCGGTCACGGCGAAGTGCGAGCGCGGCGCCCGGGGCTTTTCGACGATGCTGATGGCACGCCCCGCCGCGTCGAACTCGACCACACCGTAGCGTTCGGGATCACGCACCCGGTAGGCGAACACCGTCGCGCCGCGCTCGGTCGCCGCCGCACGCTTGAGGTTGGTGCCGAGCCCGTGACCGTAGAAGATGTTGTCGCCCAGCACCAGGCTGGACGGCGAATTACCGACGAAGCGCTCGCCGATGAGGAAGGCCTGCGCCAGCCCGCCCGGCGTCGGTTGCTCGGCATACTGGATGTTCAGCCCGAAAGCGGCACCGTCGGCCAGCAGACGCTGGAAGTGCGGCAGATCGTGCGGCGTGGAGATCAGCAGGATATCGCGGATACCCGCCAGCATCAGCGTCGCCAGCGGGTAATACACCAGCGGCTTGTCGTACACCGGCATCAGCTGCTTGCTCACCACCTGCGTGAGCGGATACAACCGCGTCCCCGAACCCCCTGCCAGAATGATACCGCGCATGCGTGTGTCCTGTGGTTTTATGTGAGTGAGGCGTGAGGAGTGAGGCGTGAAACCCATTATGGCCACGGAAGCACACGGAAAAACACGGAAAAATGCTTATGTAAAGGCCCAGACCCCAAAGGGCGTGGCCGCTGCATAGCGTCGGAGCAATGGCTGCGCTACGGTTTTTGCAATAGTTTTTCCGTGTTTTTCCGTGTGCTTCCGTGGCTAGAATGGTGTTGTCTTTACGCCTAGCGCCTAACGCCTCACGCCGAACAGCTGGAGTGCCTCCAGAACAAGGGTGCGTCGGCGCCAGCGACGCACCGTGGCGCGGAAGTTCGGTGCGTCAGGCTACGCCTCGACGCACCCTACTACCTGGGCCTTTACATAAGCATTTTTCCGTGTTTTTCCGTGTGCTTCCGTGGCTAAAATGGTGTTGTCTTTACGCCTCACGCCTCACTCCTCACGCCGCCCAACTGAAGCGCCTCCAGTAAGCGGGTGATCGGTGCGGCCAGCCCCCCGGGGGCGGCGGTGCGCGTGTTATACCAGACCGTCGGCGGGCCTTCCAACACGGTGGCCGCGTGATGGTCGCGCAGGTCCACCAGCCAGGGCGTGATATCCAGATGGAAATGACTGAAGGTGTGGCGCAGGGTCGGCCAGGGCTGCGGCCGGTCTATACGCCGACCCAGGGCGCGGTGACACCAGCGCTCGATCTCGTCCTCGATCCTGTCCGCGATCTCACCTCCAATCTCACCCTCTATCTCATCGGGTGTCTCGACCTCCGGGAAACTCCACAGACCGCCCCAGATGCCAGTGGGTGGACGTTGCTGCAGCAACACCGCGCCGTTGCTATCGCGCACCAGCAGCATCTGCGTGGTCCGCACCGGCAGGACGCGCCGTGGGCGCGGTGCCGGGTAGGCGGCCTGGTTGCCGGCGCGGCGGGCCGCGCAGTCGGCGGCCAGCGGGCAGCGCGCGCAGTCCGGCCGGGTGCGGGTACAGACGGTCGCGCCCAGGTCCATCATCGCCTGGGTGTAGTCCGCCAGCCGCACATGCGGGGTGGCGGCCTCGGCGTAGGCCCACAGCCGCGCCAGTACCGCCGCCTCACCAGGCCAGCCGGGCACGGCATGGACGCGCGTCAACACCCGTTTCACATTGCCGTCGAGGATGGCGTGGCGTTGCCCGCAGGCCAGCGCCAGGATCGCCCCGGCGGTGGAGCGGCCGATGCCGGGCAGTGCCTGGACCGCCTCGAGGTCGGTGGGAAACACGCCGCCGTGGGCGCCACGCACCTGCCCGGCGGCCCGATGCAGGTTACGGGCACGGGCGTAATAGCCCAGCCCCGACCACAGGTGCAGCACCTCATCGAGCGCGGCGTCGGCCAGCGTGACCACGTCCGGGAAGCGCGCCATGAACCGCTCGAAATACGGGATGACGGTGGCGACCCGGGTCTGCTGCAGCATCACCTCGGAGACCCACACCCGGTAGGGCGTGGGCGTGCGCTGCCAGGGCAGATCCTTGCGCCCGTGGCGGTCATACCAGGCCAGGACCCGGTCGCTGAAACTGGTGGTAGTCATGAGATCAACACATCATTGGCCACGGAAACACACGGAAGTACACGGAATGTAAAAACCCATTGGCCACGGAAGCACACGGAACGACACGGAAACAATGCTCATGTAAAGGCCCAGACCGCAAACAGTGCGGCCGCTGCATAGCTCCGGACACGAAAAATATATGAAGCCAGTACCGTGGCAGGTTTTCCATTCCGTGTACTTCCGTGTGCTTCCGTGGCCAATGGGTTTTTGCAGGTGTCTGTGTTGTTCTGTGGTTTCCGTGGCCAACGGTTTTTTGCGCCGATCAAACAACCGTCACGTGCACGGATTTCGCGGCTGTCACTCGTTCGCCAGGCGTTCGAGATTGGCGACGCTCTTCAATGCCTCTGCCTGCAGGGCGCGCTTGATCAGCCAGGGGCCGATGAAGGGGGGCACCCAGAAGGCCGGTTCGATCTCGCTGCGGAAGTGCATGCGGGTGCCGTCCGGCGCGGTGCTGAACTGCCAGTGCGCACGGCCGTAGCGGAAATTACTGCCCTCGGGGCGCAGTGTGGCGAGGATGTCACCGCCGGCGAGCACCTCCACGTCCTGGATCTGCACGATGTCCTTGCAGAACGGCCCCACGCACACCCACGCCTCGGTGCGTATCCGGTGCTGCTGCGGCCCGGTCATCGCCAGGACCTCGCTGCGCCGGATGGCGTCGTTGATGCGATCGAGGTGTGTGTAATCGGTGAGCAGCGCGCGCAAGCGCGCGGCCGGCACATCGAAGCGGGCCTCGGCCTCCACCGCATAGCGGCTGCCGGTCTGCTCCACGTCGATGTTCAATACGTCCGCGGCAAACGCATGTCCGGTCAACAGCACCGCCATGCAGATATCCCGGAAGATATCCCGGCAGAGGCCCGCCACCCGCCTCCGCCGGGGTGCATGGATCATTTACCGAACAGCCCCTTGAGCTTGTCCTGTACCTTTTCTTCGAGCTTCTGCTGGGCGTCCTGCTTCACCCCTTCCGTCTGCGCCTCACCGCCGATGCCGAGCTTCTTCTCGATCTGTTTCTCGATCTGTTTCTTCACTTCCTGCTTGAGCACCTGCCCCATGTCGACGCTGACCTTGGGTGCGTCAAACGTGCCGGTGATGCGCACCGGGATCGGCCGTCCGGTGAGCTCGCCCTCGCCCTCCAGCACGTCGATCAGGTTGGCAGTGACGCTGTAGTCGATCTGCTCGTCCACCAGATTGGCGGTACCCTTGCCGGCGAGTTGCAGCAGCGGCGATTTGACCAGCAGGTCGTCGTTGCGCAGCAGGCCGTTGGTGATGACGGCGGTGCCGGTGAGCGCGCTGAAATCGGTCTGGTTGGGCGTGCCGGTCGCCGCCGGGACGGGCCTGCCGCGCACCAGCGCATAGGCGCGGCGGATCTCGTCGAGCACGTCCATGCCCTTCACGGCGCCGTCGAGCAGGGAGAAGCTGGCGTTACCGTTCAGGGTGCGGCGCATGGCGTCGGTGTCATTGCCGGCGGCGCCGAGCTTCACGGCGATGTCGGCCTTGCCGGTGAGCTTGGCGTCGCCCGTCATGTCCGTCAGCATGGGACCGATCTGTACGCCGGCGAGCTTTTCGTCCATGGCGATGCGCGGCTCCCTGCCACGTGCGTCCAGTGTGACGTTGCCGGCGTAGCTGCCCTCGTACATCTTCGCACTGGCCGGATGCACCCGCACCAGACCGTCCTTCGCGGCAATGGTCACGCGGATGTCGGTGCTGCGCAGCTGAAAGGCCTTGAGCGTGCCGATCTTCAGGGTGCCGTTGAGGTTCAGGTCGCGCAGGGTGTCGACCGGCAGGGCACCGGCGGCGCCGGCAGCCGCCTCGGCCGGCGTCGGTGCCACCTTGACCGCGCCGGGTTTCTGCGGCGGCAGGTAGCGGTCGAGATCGATGGCATCCAGCGTCAGATCGAAGGTCGTGGCGGGCTTGGCGAAGTTGCTGACGCCCAGCGAACCGGTGATGTGACTGTCGTCGAGCCGCAGCTTGAGGTCGGACAGGTTCACGCTGTCGCTGGTCGCCTTGAACGCGAATCCGGCATCGGCCTTACCGAGCACGGTGGCGTCGCTGACCTCGGGGGGCTTCTGGCCGAGCGTCTTCAGCACCTCACGCGGTACGAACTCGTCGACTTGCAGCTTGCCGGCGAACTGTGGCTTATCGCCCCCGATGCCCGTGCCCTGGGCCTCGCCCCGCAGGCTGAGACCCATGGCGTGGGCCACGAGGTCCGTCAGGCTCAGCGTCTGTTTGTCGAGGTCGAGTGCCGCCTGGGCGGCGAGATCGGCGCGCAGCCGGCCGCCCGGCAGCGACTCGCCCTGGGCGTCGACATCCAGCTTCAGCTTGCGGATGGTGACCTGCTCGAGGCTCTCGGACAGCGCGACCACCGCCGCCAGCTTGACCTGCGCGGCCAGCTCCGGCTTGCCGCCCTTGTACTTCAGGCTGAGTGTCGCGTCGACCGGCTGGCCGGGCTCGATGGCGCCCAGTTCGAGGTTGAGTCCGTCGACGCGCTGGGTGACACCGGCGGCCCGGTCCTCCCAGAGCACCTGGGCATCCTTGATCTGGACGCCGCCGATGGCCAGCGCCGCCACGGGCAGGCCCCGGGACGGCTCGGCGGGGCGCTCGGGCTTCCCGGGGGAGGCCGGCTTGGCGCCCTCGACCTTCTTCATCAGGTCGTCCCAGTTGGTGCGCCCGTTCTTGTCCTTGGCCAACCGCAATTGCAAGCCGTCCAACACCACCGTGGACATCTCGATTTCCTTGCGTAACAGGGGCAGCACCTTCACGCGCACCTGGGCCGCGTTGATCTGGGCGAAGGGCTCCTCGCCGAAGCCCTTGGCATTCGACAGGCGCACCGCGCCGATCTCGACGCCCAGCCAGGGGAACACCGACCAGCCGATGCCACCGGCGATGGTCAGATCACGCCCGGTCTTGTCCTTCACCAGGTCGGCGATCTGGTCGCGGTAGTTGTTCGGATCGATGACGCGCGGCAGCACCAGCGCCGCGACGACGATGAGTACCACCAGGATCGCGACCAGAATTCCGAGCACTCGCAGGATCTTGCCCATGCTGTGACATCCTTTTATCTCAATGATTAGGTCGCCGCGCTGCCGGCGAGTCTTACAGTATAAGACCCCTCACCGCGGCGAGCCACCGCGCAGGACCATCCGTTTTTCATGCGCTTGGGCACATTCACGGGCCTGCGGAACTTTGCGCGCCGCCGGGCGCCCAAACTTGATTGAGTCCGCGTTCCGGGTCCGGGGACAGAAAAAAACACAGGTGCGACATCGACAGCCGTAGCGACTCCACCCCCCTTGAATTCCCTCGGGCGGGCGGCTATGTCCTTAGGTATGGCCGCCAGGTTTCCCAGTATTCGCCCGGATGGCCGTCCCGGCGATGTGTCCGGCCCCGACACCCGGGGCCCGGCCATCCCCGCATTCCAGGCGTGCACCGTCCGGCGCCGCCGTCTTGTAGGTCTGCATGAAGGAGTACCCGTATGAACCATAATTGTGTCGTGGTTGCCGGTGGTTCGCGTGCCCGTTTCTTTACGTTGCGGGATTCGGAGTTCCCGGAGATGGAGTCCGGACCCAATCTGCACGAGATCGCCGACCTCGTCAGCCCCGAGAAGGACCTGCCCGGCAGCGACCTGTGGACCAACCTCAAATCCGGGCGCAACCGCGGCGGTGGCGGCAGTCCGGCGCACGGTTACGACGACCACCGCAGTCAGCACCAGAACGAGTTGGAGCGACGCTTCGCCCGCGATATCGCCCATGAGGTCGCCCGCCTGATGGCGACCAATGCCACCCGTGAACTGGTGCTGGTGGCACAGACGCGCGTGCTGGGCTTCCTGCGCCACGAACTCCACAGCCTGCTCAAGGCCGGTGTCGAGATCCGTGAACTGGCCAAGGACCTGAGCAAGCTGTCACCACTGGAACTGCACGAACACCTGGCGCGCGAGCGCCTCATCCCCGAGCGCCGCACCCCGGCCGGCTGAGTGCCGGGATTCGGGATTCGGGATTCGGGATTCGGGATTCGGGATTCGGGATTCGGGATTCGGGAAGAAGTGTGGGGCCTCTGGATGGGGTGTCAATACCCTGAATCCCAAATCCTGAATCCCGACCCCCGTTTGCTAAATCCCGACCCCGACCCAGGGGAGGTGAAATCCGGCCGGCGTTGTGTGTAGAATCCGAGACCCACGCGGGTGTAGTTCAATGGTAGAACGGCAGCTTCCCAAGCTGCATACGAGGGTTCGATTCCCTTCACCCGCTCCATTCCTTGCTCAAGTGATCCGGGGGTCGGGATTCGGGATTCGGTAAAGGGCATGACGGCCTCGGTTCAGGTGTCAACGCCCTGAATCCTAAATCCTGAATCCCGAATCCTGATTGCTGAATCCCGACCCCCGACCCCCGACCCCCGAATCCGGCGTTTTGAGTTAGAATCTGTGGCTCCTGTCCACAAGCCGAGGACCGCAGGCCGGACCCCGGTCTGCCACACCGAGATGATGAACATACTTGTCAATGGAGAACCCCGCGCCGTCGCGCCCGGTCTGACCGCCGCACAGCTGGTCGAACTGCTGGAGCTTGGCGGCCGGCGCCTCGCCATGGAGATCAACCGCGAGATCCTGCCGCGCAGCCGCTACGCCGAACATGCACTGAGCGATGGCGACCGCATCGAGATCGTGCAGGCCATAGGCGGCGGTTGAGGCCGGCTGGGATTCGGGATTCGGGATTCGGGATTCGGGATTCGGGATTCGGGATTCGGGATTCGGGATTCGGGATTCGGGATTCGGGATCCGGGATCCGGGATCCGGGCAGGTCGGCACCACACCCGCAGGGTGCGTCGAGGCGCAGCCTGACGCACCACACCACCGCCATGGTGCGTCGCTGCGCCGACGCACCCTACGTCAGTGAAGGAGTGTCACTATGTCGAGCGTGATGAAACCCGCCAGCGTGAATGATGACGGCCTGCTGCTCGCCGGGCGTGTGTATCGATCACGTCTGCTGGTCGGCACCGGCAAGTACAAGGACCTGGACGAGACGCAGCGTGCGGTCGAGGCCAGCGGCGCGGAGATCATCACCGTCGCGATCCGCCGCACCAACATCGGCCAGGATCCGAACCAGCCAAACCTGCTCGACGCCCTGCCGTTGTCGAAATACACCTACCTGCCCAATACCGCCGGCTGCTATTCGGCCGAGGACGCGGTACGCACCTGCCGGCTGGCGCGCGAACTGCTCGATGGCCGTGATCTGGTGAAACTGGAGGTGCTGGGTGACGAGAAGACCCTGTTTCCCGACATCATCCAGACGCTCGCCGCCGCCGAGACGCTCATCAAGGATGGCTTTAAGGTGATGGTCTATACCAATGACGACCCGCTCATCGCCAAGCGCCTCGAGGAGATGGGCTGTATCGCGGTGATGCCGCTGGCCGCGCCGATCGGCTCGGGACTGGGCATCCGCAATCCCTACAACATCCTCACCATCGTCGAGAACGCCAGCGTGCCGATCCTGGTCGACGCCGGCGTCGGCACGGCCTCGGATGCCGCGATCGCCATGGAACTCGGCTGCGATGGTGTGCTGATGAACACCGCGATCGCCGGCGCCAGGGACCCGGTGCTGATGGCCTCGGCCATGAAGAAGGCCATCGAGGCCGGCCGCGAGGCCTTCCGCGCCGGCCGCATCCCCCGCAAACGCTTCGCCAGCGCCTCCTCACCGTTGGATGGGATGTTCTTCTAGGGATTCGGGATTCGGGATTCGGGATTCGGGATT
>JAIOJV010000127.1 GCA_019911805.1 Gammaproteobacteria bacterium | reverse complement strand
AGCACCAGGCGCAGCACGCCGTGCGCCGCCGGATGCTGCGGCCCGAAATTGATGTTGAAGGTGCGGACGTCGGTTTCAGGCATGGGGGGCGCCCAGGATGCTGTGTTTGCGCTCTGCGGCAAGGCAGTCGGCAGTCGGCAGTCGGCAGTCGGTCGGCGCTATGCGTCGTTCTGACTGCGCTCGACCGACCGGATGAGCGACCGCAGCATCTTGCCCACGGATTCGCAGGTATCGAGGATTGCGCGCACCGGCTCCCCAGCCGCCAATCCCACCCTCTCCGCCAACAGCAGGTGTGTTTCCAATTCCTTCAACGAACCTTGGGCGACGCGCAGGAACTGAACGTACACGCCGGTGCTCTCCCGGCCGTAGCCCTCGGCGATGTTCGCCGCGATGCTGACGCTCGCCCGCCGGATTTGCGAGGTCATGCCGAACAGCTCTTCCCTCGGGAAGGTGTTCGTCAGGCGATAGCAGCCTTCCCCCAGATCCATAGCCTCGCGCCAGACGCGAAGGTCGCGATACGAACGGATGTCCATCGCGCTCCATCCCCCCGACTGCCGACTGCCGACTGCCCACTGCCGTCACCCTCTCGCCTTCTCGTCCCCCGGCAGCACGTAGTCCGTCCCCTCCCACGGCGACTCGAAGTCGAAGTCGCGGAACTGCTGCGCCAGCTTCACCGGCTCGTAAACGACGCGCTTCTGCTCGTCGTCGTAGCGGACCTCGACGAAGCCGGTCAGCGGGAAGTCCTTGCGGAGCGGATAGCCCTCGAAGCCGTAGTCGGTGAGGATGCGGCGGAGATCCGGATGGCCGGTGAACAGGATGCCGTAAAAGTCGTAGGCCTCGCGCTCGAACCAGTCGGCGCCCGGAAAGACCGGGGTGATGGACGGCACCGGCGTCGCCTCGTCGGTCAGGACCTTCAGACGAATGCGCAGGTTCTGGCGGGGGCTGAGGAAATGGTAGACCACGTCGAAGCGGCGGTCGCGCGCCGGCCAGTCGACGCCGCAGACGTCGGTCAGGTTGACGAAGCCGAGCCGCGGGTCGTCGCGCAGGAACTTGACGAAGCCGACGATCTCCTTCGGGACGATCGTCATCGTCAGCTCGCCGTAGGCGATGTGCCATTCGACGACCGCGGCGCTGCGTTGCGCGGCGATGTACTCGGCGAGATCCTTCAGGGTTTCGTCCATCAGAGCACCATCGGGCAGTCGGCAATCGGCAGTCGGCAGTCGTGCAAGGCCGCGCGTCCGCCCTTCAGCGCGCGCCGCCCGGTCATTGGTCCCGACTGCCGATTGCCCACTGCCGACTGCCTCCCCTTACCGCTCGATCGTGCCGGTGCGGCGGATCTTCTTCTGCAGGAGCAGGAAGCCGTAGAGCAGCGCCTCCGCCGTCGGCGGGCAGCCGGGCACGTAGATGTCGACCGGCACGATACGATCGCAGCCGCGCACCACCGAATAGGAATAGTGATAATAACCGCCACCGTTGGCGCAGGAGCCCATGGAGATCACCCAGCGCGGCTCGGCCATCTGATCGTAGACCTTGCGCAAGGCCGGGGCCATCTTGTTGACCAGGGTACCGGCGACGATCATCACGTCGGACTGGCGCGGGCTGGGGCGGAAGATGATACCGAAACGGTCCAGATCGTAGCGCGCAGCACCGGCATGCATCATCTCCACGGCGCAGCAGGCCAGGCCGAAGGTCATCGGCCACATCGAGCCGGTGCGCGCCCAGTTGATGAGTTTGTCGGCCGTGGTGGTGACCACGCCCTGTTCGAGGATGCCTTCTATGCCCATCGGTCGGCACGCTCCCGTAGGGTGCGTCGACGCAGCGACGCACCATAGCTGCGGATTTCCGGTGCGTCAGGCTGCGCCTCGACGCACCCTGCGCGGCGCATCACTCCCATTCCAGAGCCCCTTTCTTCCACTCGTAGATGAAGCCGACCACCAGGATACCCAGGAACAGCATCATCGCGGTGAAACCGAACATGCCGATCTCCTTGAGCGCCACCGCCCAGGGAAACAGGAAGGCGATCTCGAGATCGAAGATGATGAACAGGATGGCGACGAGGTAATAGCGCACATCGAACTTCATACGTGAGTCTTCGAAGGCCTCGAAGCCGCACTCGTAGGGTGAGAGCTTTTCACTATCGGGGCGTTGCGGCCCGGCGAGGAAGCCAATGACGAGGAAGGCCGCCCCGAAGACGACAGCGACGGAGATGAAAATGAGGATGGGAAGGTAGTTTTCCAGCATGACTCCGCTTCCGGTACCCCGTTGCTCGCTGTGATAGGCGCGCGTTTATCGATGTTTTCATGCCGTTTCCGGCAGGCGCAGTGGGGGGAGTCTAGGCCAGGGGCAGAAGCAGTGTCAAGCCAGGCGGCAGCTGAAAAGCACCTTCTGATCAGAGGGTTAACACAAAAAAAGAATTTGGGGACGGATAAGAAGGATCACGGCACGGGCGGCAAGTGCAGCTGCGGCGCGGGAGAATGATCCCAGGCTGTGCAACGTCACCGCGCACGGCCCGAAGAAAGAAAAAGCCCGCCACCTGTTCGGGTTGCGGGCATTCGGATTTGGTGCCGACGGAGAGACTCGAACTCTCACGACTCGCGTCACTACCCCCTCAAGATAGCGTGTCTACCAATTCCACCACGTCGGCAATTCAGGATGTTCTGGATACCTACTACCTGCGTCAGGGCAGGTCGCTGTCGCCCGCCGGGGCCGCGGGCGCGATCGGGACGTTCGGCAGGTCGGCCGGCGCGGCCGGGACTTCGTCGGTGGGCATCCCGGTAGTCGTCGGCGCCGTCCGTATCTGCTCGGTCACACTCGCCGGACCTTCGCCGCCGCCGATCACCAGTGGCGTGGATAGTAGCAGGCTGTTGGCAAAGAACAGTGTCGCGAGCACCGCCGTGGCGCGCGTCAGGAACGAGCCGGCACCGCGCGAGCCGAACACAGTCCCCGAGGCGCCGCTGCCGAACGCCGCGCCGGCATCGGCACCCTTGCCGTGCTGCAGCAGCACCAGCACGATCACGCCGACCGCCAACAGGATCTGAACCACCAACAACAGTGTATACATACGTTGAACTCTTACCTCATCGCCGCGGCGTCACGCCCCGGTACCGTGTTCCGGCTTCGGCCTCAGCCCTGGTCCGGTGCCCGGCAGATCGCCAGGAATTCCTCGGCCGTCAGCGACGCACCGCCGATCAGGCCACCGTCGATGTCCGGCATGCCGAACAATTCCGCGGCATTCGAACCCTTCACGCTGCCACCGTAGAGAATCTGCACCTGGTCGGCGACACCCTTGTCCAGTGTGGCCAGCTTGGTGCGGATGAAGGCATGCACATCCTGCGCCTGCTGCGGGCTGGCGGTCTTGCCGGTGCCGATCGCCCAGACCGGCTCGTAGGCGATCACGGCCTGGCCCAGCGCAGCGATGCCTTCCAGTTCGATGACTGCATCGAGCTGGCGGCCGACGACCTGTTCGGTGATGCCCAGTTCACGCTCTTCAAGCAATTCGCCCACGCACAGGATCGGAATCAGTCCGAACTTGCGTGCCGCGGAGAACTTGCGCGCGGTGAAGGTATCGTCTTCGCCATAGATGGAACGGCGCTCGGAGTGCCCGACCAGGGCATAGGCGCAGCCGACGTCCTTCAGCATGGGCCCGGCGACCTCACCGGTGAACGCACCCGATTCCTGATCGCTGATGTCCTGCGAGCCGACACCGATCCGGGTGCCCGCGACCAGCCCGACGACGCGGGAGATATAGACGAAGGGGGGACAGACTGCGACGGCTGCGGTCTTGACGTCCGCCAGACCCTGTTTGATGCCGGCCATGAGCGCATCGATGCTCGCTGCCGAGCCGTTCATCTTCCAGTTGCCTGCCACCAGCGGTTGTCGCATGCCGCGCCCTCTCCCACGTCCCGAAATCGAAGCGCGCTAGCTTAGCTGCGGGAGGGGGAAAA
>JAIOJV010000126.1 GCA_019911805.1 Gammaproteobacteria bacterium | reverse complement strand
CGCTGGAGAATGTCCGGCTCTATGCCTGGCAGCACCTCAGCGCAGAACGGGTAAGCACCCGAAAAATACTGATCCCGTCGCCCGACCGTCTCCCACGGAATATCCATCGATCCATCGGCCTTGAGCTCCAGCTCCACCCGGTATATGTCCTCGATCTTGTGACCGTCGATGTGGGTGCATGGCCCCGGCATATAGCGAAGCTTTGACGCCAGCTCGTAACCCTTCTCGTAGGCCCGCAGAAACTTGGGCGCGTCGCGCTTGCCAACGTAGCAGGTGCGGCCCGCCGTGGGGTCGCTGCTGATGATCTGCCGGAGGTTCGGCGGTCTGCCCCTTGTGGTGAATCCGCCCGAGGCGTGAGCCTCAACAACCTGTTCATGGGTGATCTCCCCATCCCACGTCGTCAGCGCGATATCGAGCCGCCGAATCTGAGCCGATGGAAGATCTTCGAGACTGTCCACCGCCTCCCAATCGCTGACGAACTCGCAGCCCTTGCCGGGCATGTCCACCCGAGTCCATCCGCGTTGACTCTCGCCCCCGAAATCGAGCCTAGCCACAGGAGCATCACCCAGCAGGATAGGGCGGCTGTGGTGGAAGCCGAACAGGCCGCGCTGATGGTCTCCAAGCTTCAGATGCCGCCCCATCTCCCCGAACATGGGCCGGACGGCTCCGAGCACGTCCCCCGGCTCCCCCTGCGTCCTGAACCTGAGCCAGTCAATGGTGGTTGTTTGGGTCATATCGCACCGCCCAAGACGCCCATTCGCGTGGCCCCTTTCAGGGGTTTCCACCAGATCAGGCCGCCACCCATGCGATAAGGCGAAACCCAGACCCCAACAGGGAACCGGAAAAGACCTGTCACCGGTGAACTGGCTTGTTTTGTTGCTACCGTTTTCACTTGGATTTCCTCCCTGCACTCTTGCCTGCCCCTTGGGACTTTCCCCCCCGTATTACAAGGCGGGGGGTAGAGGGGCCGGGAGCCCCGGCCGCACGGCCGGCTGGCGCCTGTCCCTGCGCCCTGTCCTCCCGTCCCTTCTGCCTCACCTTCTCCAGGAGCGCCCCTGTCTCGTCAGCCAGGCCAAGCGCGTAGGCGTGCATTTCCCGAGCGACGATCCGAGGCGCCGCCCTCGCCTGCTCCAGCTTCTCAGCCATGAAGGAAGCGGCTTCGATGGTGTCCGCGAGCCACTCCCCCATGGCCCGCCCGGTTGACATGCTCCCGGCCTTGGCCAACCGCTGGAAGGTGTCCAACACGTCTTGACGAACCGGAACCGTGACACGCCGCACCGTAGGCGACGGCTCACGTTCGGCGCTGCTGAGGGAGGGGGGTAGTGTTTGATGCATGGTGATGAATTGTGATGCACACAAACAGCCATGTCAACAAGGCGTGAGCGAGCCTCAGCGGTTTGCAGACGGATCGCCACACGGCCAGCAAGGCGCTAAATCGAGCGCTACGGCACGCGGAAGGGTAGAGGCTGGGGACGGTGCCCCGTGGTTGCTTGGGGCGCGCTGGCGGGCGCTATGGGTCGTGCGTGGGGTACGTCGCGCGGCAGAACCTGAACATGGGGCCTTGCCCCATACCCCGAGAGCCGATCAGTCGTGATCGACGAGCAGAACCCCGGCCTCTAGCAGGCGCTGGCTGTGCTTGGTGCCCATGATCTTGCCCATCACCGCGCCAATGTCCCCGTTGTAGGCGTGGAGGGCCGTGTAAAGCGTGTCCCCCCACTGCATGCGGCAGTTGGTTAGAGCGGCTTCGAGCTCGCGCCTTGGTGCCCTGTCTGGACGGCGCTGGAGAATGTCCGGCTCTATGCCTGGCAGCACCTCAGCGCAGAACGGGTAAGCACCCGAAAAATACTGATCCCGTCGCCCGACCGTCTCCCACGGAATATCCATCGATCCATCGGCCTTGAGCTCCAGCTCCACCCGG
>JAIOJV010000125.1 GCA_019911805.1 Gammaproteobacteria bacterium | reverse complement strand
ACGTTTTATTTTCATCCTCCGATCATAGCATCTTTGGGGCCTTCCCGAATCACCATCAGTCAAATGGATAGACGGGCTTGCCCGATCGTGACGGTGGGGGTCAACGCCGCCGGCACGATCCCTGCCAATCCCGGGGAGGATCAAGTTGCTTGTCGTCGAAGGTGGCTTATTGCCAGCAGTGCTGGTGAAGGTTTCAACACCTTATGGGCTTGCGCTGGCTACTTGAGTTACCTCATGTGTCGATATTTGGCGAGAGGTCCAAATGCTCTTCTTGCTGGGTGCCGGCGTGGTGTGGGGGAGGCTGGTCTGACACCCCCAGGCAAAAAAACCAACGGAATGAATCGTTGCGCTCACCCGAATGAGATGCTCATCTTGCTGTTCGATTGCTTGTGATAGCGAGCTTGAAGCGCCCTGATTCGCGCGAAGAAAATTGCCCTTTGGGGAAGAAATCCTCCCTTCAGGAGTCGCATTGGGCGGCTTCTTGTTCCCGCAGCAATTCCATTTCCTTGTTTTTTTCCTGATCGCTCAGGATCTGATTCTTTCCGTCCGCGCCTTCTCCCATCAGGTACTCGGCTTTTTGGTAACGCGCCAGAAGCTCACGCACCTTGGTGCAGCGCGCTTTCCTGAGCTCTGGATCTTCGGCCGGCGTTGCTTTGTCGTCCGGTGGAAGCGCGGCTGGAATGATGGGAGATTGGCCTGTGGGCGGCGCGGTGATGCCGCTCTTGTGGGAATTTGCGCCCAGCGGCCGGTCGCTATAAACGGTATTTCCAGAGGCATCACGGGACTGGTAGATCTCGGCGCTGCCCCAGAGCGGCCAAAGCATTGCACTGCAACACATAATCCAACGGATGGCATGCATGTGCCTTCCCTCTCTTTTTTTGCCTGTTTGTTCAAAATAACCGGGAGGATGATTGATCTTTCCGTCGCATGGCTTTGCAGGAGACTTTTCTTACCCATTGATCCATGGCAATCAAATGCCATGGCAGCCAAGGGGTCGACCCAGTCCGGCTCCTTGAACCAGATATCGGCGGGTTCCTGTTGATGCTTGAGGCGCGGCCTGATCCCGCAGGGGGGGTGCGTGCACGCCCTGGAAACTTGGTATAAAGCGGCGATTCAGGCGATTTTGGACAAAAAAGCCCTGGAATCTCGGTGATTCCAGGGCTTGATGGGAGACGTCGGGACAGGGTCAGAGGTTGTAGCCGCGCTCGTCATGCAGAGCGATGTCGAGACCTTCGGTCTCTTCTTCTTCGCTCACGCGCAGCCCCACCAGCACATCGATCACCTTGAGGATGATGAAACTCATTACGCCAGTATAGATCACGGTGAACAGGCTGCCCTTGATCTGGATCCAGAGTTGAGCGCCGATGGTCACGCCTTCGGCCAGACCCTTGCCGCCGAAGGAGACGTCCGCGAACAGGCCGGTCAGGATGGCGCCGACCAGTCCACCGACGGCATGCACACCAAAAACGTCGAGAGAATCATCGTAGCCCGCGGCCCGCTTGAGCTTGGTGGAGGCCAGGAAGCACAGTACGCCGGCAATGATGCCGGGCAGCAAGGCGCCCATGGGCCCGCAGGTGCCGGAAGCCGGCGTGACCGCGACCAGGCCGGCCACGGCGCCGGAGGCGATGCCCAGCACGGACGGTTTGCCATGGCTCAGCCACTCGGCAAACATCCAGGCCAGTGCGGCAGCGGCGGTAGCAACCTGGGTGGTCAGCATGGCCATGCCCGCGGAACCGTCGGCAGCCACGGCGGAACCGGCATTGAAGCCAAACCAGCCCACCCACAGCATGGAAGCGCCAATAAGGGTATAGGTCAGGTTATGCGGCGGCATGGCGGTGGTGGGAAAGCCCTTGCGCTTGCCCAGGACCAGGCAGGCCACGAAACCCGCAATACCCGCATTGATGTGGACCACCGTGCCGCCCGCGAAATCGAGCACGCCCCAGTCCCACAGCAACGCGCCGTCGCCGCCCCACACCATGTGTGCGATCGGCGCGTAGACCACGGTGAACCAGACGGCCATGAACCACAGCATGGCAGCGAACCGCATACGCTCGGCGAAGGCGCCGACGATCAGGGCGGGCGTGATGATGGCGAAGGTCATCTGGAAGGTCGCGAACACCGTCTCCGGGATCGTCGCCGTCAGACTGTCCACGGTGACGCCGCGCATGAAGGCCTTGCCGAGCCCACCGACGAAGCTTGCGACATTCACCGTCCCTGCCATCATGCCGGCCGTGTCGAACACCAGGCTGTAGCCGTACAGCACCCATAGCACAGAGATCAGAGCGGTGATGGCAAAACACTGCATCATGACCGACAGCACGTTCTTGGCCCGCACCATGCCGGCGTAGAACAGCGACAGGCCGGGAATGGTCATGAACAGCACCAGCGCCGTGGCTGTCAGCATCCACGCCGTGTCACCCGCACTCAGTGTCGTCTCTGCGGCCAGTGCCAGGCCCGGGAGGCCGGACAGGGCCAGCAGACCGAAGTACTGTTTGATGAGTCTCGACATACTGAATTCCCCTCTTTACAGTGCGTCCGCGCCGGTCTCACCGGTGCGGATACGGATGACCTGTTCGAGTGCCGTGACGAAGATCTTGCCGTCACCGATCTTGCCGGTGTTGGCGGCGGCGCTGATCGCCTCGATGGCGCGCTCGGCGAGCTCGGCCTTGACGGCGACTTCGAGTTTCACCTTGGGCAGGAAATCGACTACGTATTCGGCGCCCCGGTACAGTTCGGTGTGGCCCTTCTGGCGACCGAAGCCCTTCACCTCGATAACAGTGACACCCTGCACGCCGATCTCCGACAGGGCCTCGCGGACGTCATCGAGCTTGAAGGGCTTGATGATGGCAGTGACCAGTTTCATGGTGATTCTCCTTTGGGCAATCACCGCCCGGGACGGGGCGGTTCATGATTTTCTCTGCGTCTCTGCGCCTCTGCATTGAGTACGCCTATAAGCCAGCGTTTCCCTAGAAGCTTTTTGACAACGTGAACACGACGCGGCCGTCGGTGACGCTGTCACCGAACAGCGCCTCGGCATCGTCGTTGCTGTCAATCCAGCTGAGCGCGAGGTTGGCGCCGGCGAAGGTGGTGGAGACACCGATGCGGTAGTCCATATAGCTGTCCGGACCAGCGGGGCCGCCGAAGGTCTCGAAGGCGCCGCCGCTGCTGTGGCCGACGGCGGCCGACAGCGACAAGTTGTCCAGCAGCGCATAGTCGGCCCCGACGATGAGGTACAGGCCGTCGCCGTGGTTGCCGGCGAAGTTCAGCTCGTCGGCGTAGTACAGCTTGGCGTTGAGCGCGAAGGCCTTGGTCAGCGCGTACCCGCCACTGACGTAGAACTCGACGGTCCGGAGGTCGTCGGCGGCGGGGGCGTCCGCGCCCGGATAAAAATAGACCAGGATGCCGAAGTCATACGTAAACGCGCCCAGCGCAGTCGCATAACCCGCGTACAGGTTGGTTTCGAGCTGCGGGTCCTTGGCACCACCGAAGAAGTCGGAATCGACATTGGAGGCCCAGGCCCCGACATAGACGTCGCTTGCGTGCGCCCAATCGAAACCGCCCTGCAAGGCCATCTGATTGTCGGTCTGGGACACGCCGCGGAACGTGTAGTCGGACGCGAGCGTGACGTTGGCGCGGATGCCCTCGGCACCGGCGAAGGCAGTGACGGACGACAGGGCACCGGTGAGAAGGGTCTTGGCTAGCGTGTTCATGCGTGTCTCCAGTGGATGGGCGGAACCTGAAAACCGTCTGTGCCACGGCATCACCCGGGAGGTGGTGAACGGTCGTTGCCGGGACATCCGGTATGCAGTGCCTTTCATAGGTTTCCGTGACCGAACTGATTTTCTGCTTTGGACGCGGTCATTCAGCGCCGCGGTTCGCTGCAGACGGGCGGGGCCCCGCCTGGCAGGGAGGTTTTTGCAGCTCCCGTGCCAAAGCTGTTTTGGCGCTATAAAACATGATGTTGGAGAAGTTTCGGCGGAGTCGTGCCGGGGCCGCTGCACCACAGTGGTGAGGGATCACCGCATCGCGGGGGTGTCATGCGCCAAGGTGGTGCACCGGCGCCACCGCGGTCGCGAGGCTGGACCGCGCGCGCGGCGCTGCGCTACAGTGCATGGCATGTTCGATCCGAAATTCATCGATGATCTCAGCCACCGGTTGCAGACCGCGTTGCCGGAAGGCGTACGCGTGTTGCAGCAGGACGTCGACCGCAACCTGCGCGCGGCCGTGCAGGCGGCGCTGGGCAAGCTGGACCTGGTCACGCGCGAGGAATTCGACGTGCAGGCGAAGGTGCTGGCGCGTACCCGTGCGCAGCTCGACGCCATGGCCCACCGCGTGGCCGAGCTCGAGGCCCAGGTCCTCGGCACCCGCTCCGTCGCCGACGACGAGCAGGACATGGACGGCGGCTGAGGAAGGCTCGTGTAGCCACGGAAGGTGTTTTCAGGTCTAGGGAACCACTGATTAACCCGTCATTGCGAGGAGCGCAGCGACGCGGCAATCTCCAAGTTGTTGATCTGCCCTCGAAGGAGATTGCCGCGCTTCGCTCGCAATGACGGTACGACGAATTAATCAGAGATTCCCTAGGAGCCATAACAATCGACCCAGGGAAGGGAACGATGCCGCTCGCAGTCGTCTACAGCCGTGCCCAGCTGGGTATCTCGGCGCCACTCGTAACCGTCGAAGTGGATCTGGCCAACGGTCTGCCGGGCATGTCCATCGTCGGGCTGCCGGAGACGGCGGTCAAAGAGAGCAAGGACCGCGTCCGCGGTGCACTCAACAACAGTCGCTTCGAATTCCCCACGCGCCGCATCACTGTCAATCTCGCCCCCGCCGACCTGCCCAAGGAAGGCGGGCGCTTCGATCTGCCCATCGCGCTCGGTATCCTCGCCGCCTCGGGCCAGTTGGCGGCGGATGCACTGACCGGCTACGAGTTCATCGGTGAGCTGGCGCTGTCGGGCGATCTGCGTCCGGTCGCCGGGGTGCTGACCGCCGCCATCGCCGCAGCGGCCGCCGACCGGCGGCTGATCGTGCCGCTGGCCAATCACGCCGAGGCCGCGCTGGTCGATGGCGGGCGCGCCCGGGCCGCCGATCACCTGTTGCACGTCACCCGGCATTTCAATGAACGGATCGAGTTGGTGCAGCCCGCGCCGCCGCCCCCCAACGTGCTCGACGCGACCGAGGCCGGCCTCCCGGACCTCGCCGATGTCCGCGGACAGGCGCGGGCGCGACGGGCGCTGGAGGTGGCCGCGACGGGTGGCCACAGCCTGTTGCTGACCGGCCCACCCGGCACCGGCAAGAGCCTGCTCGCCAGCCGTCTGCCCGGCATCCTGCCGCCCATGACCGAGGCCGAGGCACTGGCTGCGGCCGCCGTCGCCTCCATCAGCGCCCAGGGCTTTTTCTGTACCCAGTGGCGGCAGCGGCCGTTCCGCGCGCCGCACCACACCGCCTCGGCAGTGGCCCTGGTGGGCGGTGGTTCCTCACCGCGACCGGGCGAGATCTCACTCGCCCACCACGGCGTGCTGTTCCTGGACGAATTGCCGGAGTTCGATCGCAGGGTGCTGGAGGTGCTGCGCGAGCCGTTGGAGAACGGCCACATCACTATCTCACGCGCGGCCCGCCAGGCGGAGTTCCCGGCGCGCTTTCAGCTGGTCGCGGCGATGAATCCCTGTCCGTGCGGCTATCTCGGCGACCCGGGCGGCCGCTGCCGCTGCACAACGGACCAGGTCCAGCGCTACCGCCAGCGCATCTCCGGTCCGCTGCTCGATCGTATCGACCTGCAGGTGGAGGTGCCGCGCCTGCCTTCGCAGGAACTCCAGGGCCCGCGCGGCGAGGCCAGCGCCACCGTGCGCCAACGGGTGATCGCGGCACGGCAGCGTCAGCTCGACCGCCAGGGCTGCCCCAATGCCCAGCTCGGCGGCACCGCACTGGACCGGCACTGCCGCCTCGACCCACCCGAAGAGGCGCTGCTGCGCCGTGCGCTGGACCGGCTCGGCCTGTCGGCACGCGGCTATCACCGCAGCCTGCGCGTAGCGCGCAGCATCGCCGATCTGGCCGCGGCGGAGACAATCGCCACCGACCATCTGGGGGAGGCGCTGGGGTACCGCAACCTGGATCGGGCGCGGCGCTAGGGACAGCGTCAGTGCCTATCGGGGGCGCGGATCAGCGTACGAATAAATCATCCCAAAACCGGTATAGCCACGGAAGCACACGGAAAAACACGGAAAAATGCCTGCTGTAAAAACCCGACAATCAACCCACCTGCTCATAAGCTGGGCTTTTGCTCATTGAATTTTTTCATGTTGTTCCGTGTGCTTCCGTGGCCATAAAGGTTTTCCTCCTCACTCCTCACTCCTCACGTGTTTTTCCGTGTGCTTCCGTGGCAAATATGGTTTTTGAGCTTATTTCAGCTCCCGGCTGGTGTGGGATAGCCACTCCCTAGGGGCAGTCACTCCGGGGATGCCGTGTGCCTCCGTGCTTCCCGGGTGATTCCATGGCTAATACGGTTTTCCGGGTCCAGTCGTTATACTCGGCCCATCATGAACGAACTCATCCTCGCGCGCGTGATCCATGTACTGGGCGTGATCTTCTGGATCGGTGGCGTCGCCATGGTCACCACCGTGCTGCTGCCGACGGTACGCGGATTCGCCTCGGCCGCCGATCGGATCGATACCTTCGAGCGCATCGAACACCGCTTCGCCGCACAGGCGCGCATCAGCACGCTGGTCACCGGGCTGTCGGGCTTCTACATGCTGTATGTCCTGGACGCCTGGGGACGCTACCAGCAACTGAATTATTGGTGGGTGCACGCCATGACCCTGGTGTGGGTGGTGTTCACGCTCATGCTGTTCGTGCTGGAGCCGCTGGTGCTGCACCGCTGGTTCCGGAAGCTGGCCGAGCGCAATCCCGATGGTACCTTCCGGCTGATCCAGCGCATGCACTGGGTGCTGCTGGTCATCAGCCTGATCGCCGCCGCCGGCGCGGTGGCCGGCAGCCACGGCTGGATGCTGTTCACCTAACCGCCAGCGCGGCAAGGGTCAAGATATCCGTGCCCCGCGCGATGGGGTAGACTCCTGCCGACGTTCCCCCTCTCCGAAATGCGGTCGCCGTGTCCGATTTGAATCCCCGCCAACGTGCCGCCGTCCAGTACGTGGACGGGCCGCTCCTGGTGCTGGCCGGTGCCGGTAGCGGCAAGACCCGCGTCATCACCCAGAAGATCGCCCATCTGGTGTGCCAGCAGGAGATGAACGCGGCCCACATCACCGCAGTGACCTTCACCAACAAGGCGGCGCGCGAGATGCGCGAACGCGTCAGCGACCTGCTGCCGCGCGAGCGCAGCAAGGGGCTCACGGTCTCGACCTTCCACACCCTGGGGCTGAACATCCTGCGCCGCGAGCACAAGCACCTGGGCTTCAAGGCGGGCTTTTCCATCTTCGACAGCCAGGACAGCGGTCACCTGATCGCCGAACTGATCAACAAGGCGCGCATCGGGCTTGACCCGGACAAGGCGCGCTGGCGCATCTCGGCCTGGAAGAACGACCAGCTGCTGCCCGATGCCGCCTTCGAGGGCGCCACCGATGAACGCGACGTGGCCACCGCGCGCATCTACGCGGAATACCAGCGTCACCTCAAGGCCTACAATGCCTTCGATTTTGATGACCTGATCCTCGCACCGGTGACCCTGCTGCAGACCGACGCCGAGGTCCGCGAGCGCTGGCAGACGCGTATCCGCCACCTGCTGGTCGACGAATACCAGGACACCAACGGCGCCCAGTACGAACTGGTGCGGCAGCTGGTCGGGCGGCTGGGCATGTTCACGGCGGTGGGCGACGACGACCAGTCGATCTATACTTGGCGCGGCGCACGGCCGGAGAACCTCAAACGGCTGCAGGACGACTTCCCGCGCCTCAAGGTCGTCAAGCTGGAGCAGAACTACCGCTCGAGCGGCTGCATCCTCAAGTGCGCCAACCAACTCATCGCCAACAACGCGCACGTCTTCGACAAGAAGCTGTGGAGCGAGCTTGGCTACGGTACTCAGCTGCGGGTGCTGCCCGCCCGCGATCCCGAGCACGAGGCCGAGCGCGTCATCTCCGAACTGCTGCACCAGAAATTCACCCAGGGCGGACAGGACGGCGACTACGCCATCCTCTACCGCGGCAATCATCAGTCGCGGCCGTTCGAGAAGGTGCTGCGCGAACACCGCATCCCCTACCACCTGTCGGGCGGCATGTCGTTCTTCGACTACGCCGAGGTGAAGGATCTGGTCGCCTATCTGCGCCTGCTGGTGAACGAGGATGATGACCGTGCCTTTCTGCGCGTGGTCAACACGCCGCGGCGCGAGATCGGGCCGGCGACGCTGGAGAAGCTCGGTGCCTATACCGGTGAGCGCGGCGTCAGCCTGCTCGCCGCCTGCTTCGAGCTCGGTCTGACGCAGCAGCTCACCGGCCGCGCGCTCAGTCGTCTGCAGGAGTTCGCGCAGTGGATCGTGGACTTCTCCGACCGCGCCAAACGCGGCCACCCGGTGGCGCTCTTCAAGGAGTTGCTGAACGACATCGGCTACCTGCAGTGGCTGGAGAACAGCACCCGCGACCCCGACCAGGCCGCGCGCCGCATCCAGAACGTCGACGACCTGGTCAACTGGCTGGAGCAGATGGCCGAGCAGATCGGCGGCGATGCCGGTATCGTCGAGCTGGTCAACCGCATGAGCCTGATGGACATCCTCGACCGTGAGAAGGACGAGGCCGGCGGCAACTGCGTACACCTGATGACCCTGCACGCCGCCAAGGGCCTGGAGTTTCCGCACGTCTTTCTGGTGGGCATGGAGGAGGGCATCCTCCCGCACCGCGTCAGCCTGGAGGAGGACAACCTCGAGGAGGAGCGGCGCCTGGCCTACGTCGGCATCACCCGCGCGCGCAAGTCGCTGGTGTTCAGCTTCTGTCGCCGACGCCAGCGGGCGCGCGAATGGGAGACCTGCGAACCCAGCCGCTTCCTCGAGGAACTGCCGCCCGACGACCTGGTCTGGGAGGGCCGCAGCGGGCCGGTGGACCCGGAGGACCGCCAGCAGCGCGGCCGCGCGCATCTCGCCAATCTACGTGGGATGCTGTCGTAGAGGCCAGATCCCGGTCGAAAGGCCGCACCCGCGAAGGCCTCGACCAGGCACAGGTACCGCCAACGCAAAAGGCCGCGCGACTGCGCGGCCTTTTGCGTGACACGAACGGACGGCTTACTGGCTGTGCTCGACCATATACGTGACCGCGGCCTTCAGGTCATCGTCGGAGCAATTGGCGCAGGTCCCGCGCGGCGGCATGGCGCGCAGCCCATTGATGGAGTGCTGCACCAGCGTGTCCATGCCCTGTTCGATGCGTGGCGCCCAGGCGGCCGTGTCGCCAACCTTGGGCGCGCCGGCGGCGCTGGTGGCGTGACAGGCCATGCAGGCGCTGTTGTAGACCTCGTCGCCGGCGCGCGGAGCCGCCGCCGCAGCAGTGTCTTCAGCGGCGGCCGTGGCGCCCGATTCGTCGGCTACCACCACCGTGCCCACCGGCTTGATGTTCTCCTCGATGACCTGAGTCAACAGGGCGTTTTCATCGGTGGCGGCCTCGGCGTTCCCGATGGACCGGGCGATGAAATAGATCACCACCGCAAAGACGATCAGGAAGCCCAGAATGGCGGCGAATGTACCAAAGAAAACCCTGTCTTGATGGCTCACGGTGGGATATCTCCATTACGATGTGTGGCGTGGAGCGGGCCCGCCACCGAGGCGGTACGCTCACAAGGGAAGAAGTATAGCGGGAAATGCAGCTCACGGAAAAGCATCACTATTTGAGCCTCGACCCTGGCTCAATCCCGACTCAACCCCGGCTCTACTAAAGATAGAATTCGATTGAGCCGATAGGCTCAGCGGAGGGACCCAGCCACGCCGCGAGGACCGCAATCGCCCCCAGGACCCGCGGCGAGGCAACCGACCAGCCACCGCCACGACCGGTTGATCCAGCATGATCATCATCCCCGCCCCCATCCCGATCAGTCACGTCGCGGTCGAACCGCCGCGACCGGCACAGCAGCAGACGCCCCAGGAAACCGCCCGGCCGGTGGCCGGCCCCGACGAGGTCGAGACCATCAGCCCGGAGGACCGGCGGCACCGGGAAGGGCACCCGGACGACGCGCACCCTGAAACGGCATCGCCGTCCACCGAAGCCGCCCAGCAGACGGGCGCCGAACTAGACGAAGACAGTATCGGTGCGGCCGGGGGGGACGTCGGGCGGCTGCTCGACCTGTTCGTCTGATACAGTGGGCACCGTGGCCACCACACCCAGCGAGGCATACCGACCATGACCATAGATTCCATCGCGGCGCTGGGCCAGCTCGGCATCCAGAAGGGTGTGCAGGGCGTGCGCACGAGCGCCTCCCAGATCGCCAGCGCAGGCACCACCACCGACATGACCGCCGCCCTGGTCGCACTGAAGCCGCAGGAGTTGCAGGTCGCCGCCTCCGCCAAGGTCATCGAGGCGGCCGACGACATGCTCGGTGCGCTGCTCGACACCTTCGCCTGAAGCACACCGCAGAGCCGCAACCGTCACCGCGCCGATCGCTGCAAGCCCGCACCAGCACTCATCGCAGCGCCAGCGTGCCGCCATGGACGCCGGCGCCGACGCCCTGTAAAGTACCCCGTCCAAGCATTGCGCCCGTAGCTCAGCTGGATAGAGTACCGCCCTCCGAAGGCGGGGGTCACAGGTTCGAATCCTGTCGGGCGCGCCATCTCCGATGCCACACCCGCGTGATTTCCAGCCCTCAGACTCAGTCTGAGGGCGTGCGCGAAGCCCCGCTCCGCACACGGCCTTCGAGCCACCCCTTCAAACGCACAGTAATTCCCCATTTCCAGCAGTTGAATTAAGCCGCTTCCAAAGCGGACATCTGAAACGACAGATTAGGGCTCACCATGCTTTACCGCGGATTCTGGAAGGCCGAACACGCGATCGAAGGCCCATGTGAAAGCAATGGCATAGACGAAGAAGAACGCTAAGAGACCAAGATTCGCCAGGAACGCATTCAGTGCTGAAGTATTCAACCAGAGCGCCATCACTGGAACCAGCATGACAACGAGGCCACCCTCGAACCCAATGCCATGCGCCAGGCGCCTGACAAACGAACGACCTTGTACCGACTGACGCGCCTCCCAGTACTCGAAGATTGTGTTGAACACGTAGTTCCACCCGAGCGCAATACTCGATAGAACAAAAGCAAGCCCTATGGTTGAGGTAGGCGGTTCGTCAAAAATGACACTCAAGACTGGTGCAACGAAGGTAATGGCAAAAGCCTCATACAGGATTGCCTGCAGTACGCGTCGGCTTCTGGGGCTCATGATGAAATCACGATGGTGGCGTTTGGTTTGATTGAGGCCGAGTGCCTGGGTTCAGGTGCGTTTGAGGTGACGCCCGTTTTTGCGGCAGAATAATGGGTGGCGGGTCAAACGTCGATTACAGCAATTCAGTAGGCCGCATTCTGCCAAACCTCGTCTATAAGTTGATTGATGAAACCTGTATCACCACTCCACACCAGGAAACCTACTGCCGCCACGTTCAGAAATACTGTAACCCAAAACACCGATAAGAATTCCTGCTTGCTGGACTTATGTCGTAAAAGGCGTTGTGCTGCCAACGCACCGGGCCAGCCACCAACCAGCCCCATCAAATGCAAGTTTGATTCTGGGGTACGCCAGTTCCCCAATCGGGCCGATGACTTATCCCAACCGTAAGTGAAAAAAGTAATAAGGCCCGTTGCAAAGTACACACTCACTACCAACCAAGATATTCGGTTGAAGTATGCAGCGACAAGTAGGAAGCACACGAACAATGAGGTAAAAATAACCGGTAATAAGCCATGTTGACGCTTATCAGCTGCCCGCTTTTTAGGTTTTGATTGATCTGAATAACGGACTTTTTCGGCTCTTGATTTGCCGTCCTTACCTTTGGCCACTTCGTAAGAAACAATATCCCCTACTTCCGGCCGACGTGACGTTCGTGAGAAGGCTTTAATGTGTACAAAGACCGAACTCCCATCGCCATGCCATGAGATGAAGCCAAAGCCTTTTTCATCATCCCAACGCGTGATTTTCCCCTGTAAACGCATTCAACCTACTTGTCTATTGTGGCCTAACGCCGCGGCAACGCTGGTTAGCAATGGCACTCACCGAACGGAGCTACTTGCACGAGAGCATGCAGCATCTCGGTAGGCTCTATTTTGCAGCGTATTTTCATTCACTACCTGCTGCCTCCAGAACGCGCAGGTTTCCAAAAGCGCGGCGTTAATCGCACTTTGCTTTTCCCGCTCCTTTCTCAACGCCTCATTGTTTTTTGCGATGCGCTCCATGTTTGCCTTCGATCTTTCCGCTTGTTTATCTGCCTCGGTTCTCAACGAGATTGCCAGTTGGTGCAATTCCCAGCTTACATAAAGTTGATACGACCCGAAACTCAGCAGATTGCCGATAAGCACGCCAATAGCGATTACAGTAACCCACCAGATTCCCGATCGCTCCGGTATATGATGAGCGCTGAGCTGGGCCAAGCGGTGAGGATCTTGCTCAAGTTTCATCTTCGCTATTTTTTATTACGATTAACCATATTTATATATGGTGCGGCGCTTCATTTTTTCATGGTAAGCGCTATCCTCGCGACATCTGCGAGGCCGAGATTGCGGCCTTAATCTTTTCGAAAGGTCCCCCTGCATAGTCGTGGAAAGTAGCGGCGGACCACAAGGGCACTGAAGGACAGCAAAGACGATTTGCTTAAAATCATCCATGCTTGGGTGGCGGCGAAATAAAGTGGTCAGATGCATCGGTGATCGGTTGTACCAAATCCGGCAGGAGGCGATCGCCGATCTCCAGGGAGATGTGGCGGTATATTACAATGCTAAGTACCTGTACTGGATGTCCGGTTACAAAACATCGTTGGATTATGAAAAAGATCTTTACAAAGTGTCCAGAATCAGTTGACCACTACAAAAGATAAACAGGTGGATGAAAAGTGCGTCGTCGATATCTTGCACGGCAACCCCGTCTAATTGACTCAACCTTATCGTTATAATACTGAATTCGTTGCTGTAGTTATAGGTTGCCCTAGGTTTTAGCTTCGGTATCTTCGACACTCCTGACTCTTTAGCTCAGGGCGCCCACCAAACTGTAGGAACTATCCCGTCCGCATTGATGGCGCTGCTGGACGTGGTCTTGCCGCTGCTGCCCTGAATCACGCAGGAATCACCATCTCGGCTTCGATCATATCTGCATCGCCTTCCACATCCACGCCCTCTTCAGGTACATCTCCTGTGTAGGCGGCCTTGCCGGTCGCCTGCGCAATTAGCGCAAGCAATTGTCTCTGCCGGTCTCCCATGAAGGTCTCGAAGTCATCACTACGCAGCATGTCCGGGTCGATAAGGTGCGAGCGTAGGTAGGCATCCAGACGAGCTCGATCGATTGTCGGAGTCTGCACGTCGCCCTTTTCTAGCTTGGCTAAGTATGCAGATGGGGCAACACCACCGATGATGCGGTTGGTGCGGAATGACAGCGGCGTCTTGTTAATGATGGAATCGTATATCGCGGGTTTGATGCCCTGTTTTTTGCACCAGTCCTGCGGGAAGATGTGGTGGATATCCACGTTCTCGCCGAAGAACACGGTATGGTCAAACTTTTGCCCGGAACGGAAATCCTCCGCCCCTTCCTTCATCAGTAGCGCGTTTACGCCCTTGTAGGCGGCTGAAAGGCGCATGCGCATGGTCTTCAAGCGGTCTGCACGGAAATTGGTCTCGCTCACCGTGGAAGGCTCTGGCCCGCCCTGCAGCCAGCGCGGCACTTCCATGAAATCTCGGGCAATGCGCGACTCCACTGCCGAGCCGTATAGCTCACCGAACACGCCATTCCAGTACCAGCGCACCAGCTTGGCACGGTTGGTTTCGTGCTCCCAGGCCTCGCCGAGATCGGCAATGATGGCCGCTAGCGGCACGATTTGCGATTGATAGGGTAGATCAAAGATGCGGTAGATATGTTGCATATGCAGGAATTTCGCTGCCTGCGAGAAGCCTTGCTCCACTTGCTTCTCATACTGCTTGTAAGCCGTCAGCGGAAGATTCAGCAGTGCTTGGCGATTGCCGATCACGGCCGGCAGCTCCTTGCCTGTTTTGCCTGCACGCTCCGCTTCGCGACGGCGCTCCCGCGTGTAGAACAGCGAGATCGCTTGCAGGAAGTCGGTATTGCTAACGTTAGCGATGATCCCCGCTTCTGAGTCAGCCGGGCGCAATGTATCGACAAAACGTCGATGGCGCCCCTTGTGCTCTTCGTCCCCGTACCAGTCCTTACGCAACTCGTGACCGTCTGCCGCATACATCGCCGTCACCAGCTCGAAGGCATCCAGCGGCTTGCCGCCGGTATTCACCTTCTCGAACACGACGCACACTGCCTCCTTAGAGGTGCTGCGGTCCAATGAGATCACTGGCACACGGTAATACTTGAAATTCTCCAGCACTAGGCTTTTGAAGGCACGAAAGGTTTTGCGTACTGCCTCGTGTCCGTCGCCGCGCCACTGCTCATCGAACCCATCTTGCCAGTGGTCCCAGTCGAATACCTGGGTCACGGGGTACATCAGTGCCGTGTATTCGTTCTCCGACGTGGATAGATTAAGCACGACCTCGCGACCAAAATCGGTCCGGATAACTCGATCCTCAGGTACACCGACGATGGCTTCTTCGCGGTCAACTGTGGGGTCCAATGCTTTGCGGATATCAATGTAGAACCAGCGCTTTACTTTCTTATTTTTTGGAGTGACCGTCTCGACCACCTTGCCGCGCAACGTCACCTGATACAGCGAAGTCATGCGCTGCTGTCCATCCAGCAAGAGGGAGTGAGGCAAGGTATTTTTTGCCTCGGTGGGCGCACCTTCCACAGGACGCGGCTTGAAATTCACTTCGCCACCCGTATCCAGCGTCATTAGTGCACCCACTGGAAAGGCACGCGAGATCGACGCAATTAGGCTCTTGATTCGCTCCTCATCCCATACCCAGCTACGTTGAAAGTCCGGCAATTGCAGAATACCGCGATGACAATCTTCCAAGAGCTTGTAAAGGTCGTAAGGATTAGTCTGAAAGGTCGAACCAGCCATAATGCAATTCTCTGTTAGTGGGTGGGTAGAAGTTTGTCAGCTCTTATGTCTAACGGCTGACTTCAACAGTGTTTGAGACGATACGTATTTTTTGGTAGTAAAAGTACGCACCGGGCCAAACGTTCGCTGCAACGATTTATTGGGTGCCATTATAACTGTACTTCCAGGAACGATTGGTACCGCTGCTCAAGGGCCACTTTGTCAGGCCTCAAGTGCTGCCGGCGTGGCACATTGATCTTACTACCGTGCATTTCCTGAAGCCCAAACCGGAGCATTGGGCCATCCACCTCTTTCAGGATATCGCTTCTGATCTCGACCACGTAATCGGGGCGGATGCCGAGGATGTTCTGATCGAACGCAGCATGGTGCAGCTTGCACAGGGACACGCCATTGGTCACTACAGGCTCACCACCTGGATCGGAATCTGGGGTGATATGAGCAGCTTCAAGAAGAGACACATGCCGAAGCCTGCACAATGCGCATTGCTCCCGGTACGCGGCCAGCACTCGCTCGCGGAAAAGCCGCTGATGCAACCGAACTTTTACCGCAGAAGTGATGTATTTGCGGCGAGCAGCGGAACCGTCATCCGCCACCCAGTGCTCCATCGGAGTTGAGAGTGACGCCTTGTCATCAACCGCGACAGTTACGCACAACCCCTTTGGATCGTCAGCAACAATGAATGCGGGCCATGCCGCGACATACCGGCCTGGCACTACGCCATGGAAGTACACCAAGGGCCTCCTGTGCATCATTGCGGCCCGGAGGCCCACATTGTCATGATGCTGGGGATCAGTGCCCCGGTATCGATATCGCACCATACCCTCGGAAGTAAACGAGTCATCGTAGGGGCTGTTCGGTGCGGTGGTGATTGAAAGTGGAAGCTCCAATATTCTGGGCTTGAAGATTCCCTGCGGTCCGAGAAGCGGCACCCGCTCGCCTCGAAACCAAGTGCCAGCTCGTAATGGAGCGATTGGAAGGACATCACCGTGAAGTTTGGTGAGTTCGCCAAGGAATTCGAACACTTGGTTTCTGACGAGGTAATCCAAATCGGACGAATTCATTGCATCGATCTCCTACAACCGCTCGGTAGGCACTCAATGTTCGAGTTAAATGACCGCAGCGAAACGGAGTCACGCTTGAACGATTTATTAGGCGCTGCCGACCTCACGCCCAACCTCTGAACTTGGCGGCGAGGTATGGCGCACTAGCTGTGACAAGTAGAACAAGGGACCAAATGTTCCCATCTTTGAAAGTGTACGCCTCAAGTATTTGTGACCACGGTTTACCTTGGATAAGAAGTCCAAACGTAAACTCAAACGCCAAGGTGAGGCACAACCAACCAAAGCCAATGGCGACGTACCTTGCAACCGATGACCGCCCAAGCCACGGCAACGCAAAGTATGCAATTGCAAGAATGGCTCCAGACAGGAGAGTGCCGCTAAGGATGAGCCCTGGGGGTTTTCCTAGTGTTGGAATAAGGATCGCTTCTCGAAGCGTGCCATTCACAATGGCCAACACAAGAAGACCCAGCCAAATCACGAATACCTTACCAGCGACTCCGAATGCCAAAGCCCCCTCCTGTAGCACCTAACACCTGAGTTCAGCAACATGAAGTTGTTTCTCTTTCTACGCCACTTTCGGCCTCCCAATATTGGACTTCCCTCAAAACGGTAGACACTCACACGTTTTAAATTAAAGTATACGGGTGTCTATTGTTTTAGGGGAAATCCAGGCTGCAACTCGTCTCAGCAATTGGTGCAAACTTTAAGTGTTGGGCCACCACTTACATCGGTTTCATAATCAAGCCGTCCGCCTTCAACAAAGACAGGGATCGTTTGTTGTGCCCAAACCTCTGGAATAAACAATTTAGCTGCATCACCGGCAACAATTACTGTGAGATTAATTGCTATTACTGTTAAAATTATTTTTGTATATCGATCAATCATGCTTATTCTCCTCCGGATTGACTGTTTAATGTCTATGATACATAACACCTTAGCGCAGATGAGTTTGATACGAAGCCTACTTTTGCGGTAGCAAAAGTGGCTGGTGGTTCAGCCCTTCTGGAGCGAATTGTTTAATGGTTGTGTTGGCAATGCCAAAAGGAATATGCACCATTGGTATATTACCCGCCTCCGATTCAAGATGGCTTCTTTGGTCGTCAAAGAACATATGTGGTTTTAACCGAGTAAGTATTCGTTCTTTTTTCATTCCGCCTAAAAAAAATGTTTCGTTTGCGCTTACCCCCCAATGCTCCAACGTTGTTATTACTCTTTCGTGTGCTGGAGCATTTCGAGCTGTAACGATCGCTGTCCGAATAATGCGCTTGTAATTTCTGTCCTTCTCTTGTTCCTTGTCTTCAAGTTTTTGCATAAATGAAAGCTTTTGAAAAAGATCCGCAAGGGGGCCGGGTTTGTGTGGGATATGTGCGTTGGTAACTTCATAAGTTTGAAACATAGGTAAGTCGCCTCCTTTATAAATAGCTTCAGACTCATCATCTGCAATGACGCCATCGAAGTCGAACGCTATGCGAAGCTCTTCCTCTGTTTCGTCATCATTGACCTTGCTGGGCAGAACGGTGCCAGCAGGGTACTTGCTACTTATGGCTTTCTTTACATCCTTCTCGTTGGCTGACAAAAAGAGGGAAGCATTGAATGCTGGAATGTATTCATATGGAGACTCACCATCCATAAAAGCTGCGCGTGTAATGTTTAGTCCATAGTGGGCGATTGAACGGAAAACCCTCTTCCCTGTGGCGGCTGAGTTCCTAGACAAAAGCACTACTTCTACAGGCGACTGCTTCGGGAATCGTTTATTGATGTTTAAGAAACGTCGAACAAAAGGAAATGCCACTCCTTTGGCAAGTATTTTATTTAAGTTGGCTTCCTGAAATATCTTGTACGCCTTCGACCCTTTCTCAGTGAAAACGGTATGGGACTCAGAAAGATCAAAAAGTGCACTTGAAGAGACAGCGACAACGAGTTTTCTTTCAATAGGGTAAGCCATCTCTCACCTTTGTTATCGAACCATAAGTATCGGACCCAAAAGTAGCATCTGCATAGTGGCTTTTGGAACCTGATATCCCGGAACACCTCTTCACTCAACGCCTTGCGGGAGTGATATAGGTGTCGCGGCACTAAAAAATCTGCAAGGCAGCAATCAACAGTTTGAATCTCTTCGAACGCACCCGCGTGATTCCCGCCCCTCGGGCGCAGCCTGAGAGCATCCGGCACGCGCAGCGTTGTAGACTCGAAACCGCACCCTCATCACGTTCCCGCAACCGACGACCGCGTCCCTGCGACCTGCCGTACGCCGCTCCACAGGATGGTCAGCTGCTGGCGGTACATTGCGCCGATGCCGGAGGGGTTGCCGAGGCGCAGGGCGAGTGCGACGCCGTGGAAGATCGACAGCAGGGACACCATCACGATTGGCAGGTGGGTGTTGTGGGGCAGCTCGCCCTGGTCGACGGCACGCTGCAGGGCGCTGGTCAGGGTCTGTTCCAGGCCCTGGTCGGCGAGCGCCTCGATCCCCGTCTGCTCGGGGAAGGCCAGGCGGCGTTCGTTGGCGCTCAAGGGCTCGGGCGCATGCCGGGTGCGGGCGCGGGCCTGCCAGGCGATGAGTTCGCCGGCCACGCCGGGGGCCGCCTGGAACTGCCGCGCGGCCTGCTCGAAGACGTGCTGCACCGCCGTCAGGCCGCTTTCGCCGCGCGCCAGGGCCTGCTGGCCGTGCCAGGCGAGCTCCACCGACCAGAGTTGGCCGAGGTAGGCGAGCAGGTCGGTCTTCCTGGGGAAGTAATTGAAGAAGGTGGCCTCGGAGACCTCGACCTCTTCGCACAGATCGCGCACGTTCAGCTCATCGAGCGGGGTACTGCCCAGCCGGTCGCGCAGGGCGCGGGCGAGCCGCAGGCGCGTCTGATAGAACTTGCGCTCCCGCAGGGGGACCCTGACCCGCGCGGTCGGCTGGGCGGCGGGGGCGGTGGGAGCGGTGCGCGTATCATCGGACATCGGCGGCGGCATGGTCTGGTCTCCGAGCGGGGGCTTCATTTATAGCGCACCCCAAAGTTTGATGCCAGGCCGGTTTGAATGCGGTCCCGATCAAACTTCCTAACAAACTGATTATACAAGTAATTATATCGACATTTAGGGCCTGACAGAGGCGCCGCCTTGGCGTACCATAGCGGCGCACCTTCTTACTGGCGTGCGCGGCGGCCTGCCCGGGCGTCGCCATGACCCCGGAAATTTTGTGGATCTGACGCTTCTAGCCCCTGTCCTGATCGGTCTCGCCGCCTCGCTGCATTGCATCGGCATGTGCGGCGGCATCATCGGGGCCTTGAGCCTGAGCCTCCCGCCGGAGGTACGGGCCAACAAACCGCTGCTGCTGACCTACACCCTGTCCTACAGCCTCGGGCGCATCACCAGTTACGCCCTGGCCGGCGCGCTGGTCGGCAGTCTCGGCCAGGGCCTGTTCGGCACCCTCAGCCCGACCTATGGCCACACCCTGCTGCGGGTGTTCGCGGCCCTGCTGCTGATCGGCATGGGCTTTTATCTGGCCGGCTGGTTCTCCCGCTTCGCCCACCTGGAAAGGATTGGGGTGCCGCTGTGGCGGCACATCGAACCCATCGGTCAGCGCCTGCTGCCGGTGCGGTCGCCGTTACGGGCCATGGCCTTCGGACTGATCTGGGGCTGGCTGCCCTGCGGTCTGGTGTATTCCACGCTGTTGTGGTCGGCCGCCGCCGGTGACCCGTTCAAGGGCGCGCTCTATATGACGGCCTTCGGCCTGGGTACCCTCCCGTCGGTGCTCACCGCCGGCCTGCTCGCCGGCTGGGCGGCACGCCTGCCCCGGATCCCGGCGGTACGGACGCTGATCGGCCTGAGTCTGATCCTGTTCGGTATCGGGAGCCTTTGGTTTGCCCCCGGAGAGCATGTGGGACATGCCCCGGGAACCGCGCCAAATGACTCAGGTCATATACACTTCCAGGACTAACAGTGATAGTGTTGGCAAGCGTGTTTTTTTTGACGGTAGTGGGGGGCGACAGGCCATGGGCGAGATCGACGAAAGCGTAATAGGTGGGGCACCGGCATTCGCAGCCGTACTGCGCGCCGCACGGCTGGTGGCCGTGACCGATGCGCCGGTTCTCATCCATGGTGAAAGCGGCACCGGCAAGGAATTGCTGGCCAGTGCGGTGCATCGCGACAGCCCGCGTTCCAAACACCCCTTCATCGCCGTGAACTGTGCGGCGATCCCCGAGGGCCTGGCGGAATCCCTGCTGTACGGCCACCGCCGCGGCGCCTTCACCGGTGCGGTCACCGACCAGTCCGGCTATATCCTGCAGGCGGACGGCGGTACGTTGTTTCTGGACGAGGTGGCCGAGCTGCCCATGGCCACCCAGGCCAAGCTGCTGCGCTTCCTCGAATCCGGTGAATACCAGCCGGTCGGCCACTACACGCTGCAGCGTGCCGACGTACGCATCGTCGCCGCCACCAACCGTGATCTGCTGAATGAGGTGGACGCCGGCCGCTTCCGCCGCGATCTCTACTACCGCCTGAACGTCGTACCGCTCAACCTGCCGCCGCTGCGGGAACGTGTCGAAGACATCCCACCGCTGCTGAAATTCCACAGCGCGGCCCTCGCTGAGCGGTATGAACTGGCGCCGCCACGGTACAGTGCGCGCAGCCTGCGGACACTCAAACAGTACGGTTGGCCGGGGAATGTGCGCGAGCTGCGCAACCTGTGCGAACGCATGCTCATTCTGTGCAGCGGCCGCACCATCGAACCGGAAAATCTGCCCCTCGAAATCGTCCAACCGGCACCCCAGCCGACCGGCATGGAAGTATTCAGCCTGCCCGCCGAGGGCGTGCATCTCGAGAAGCTGGAGATCGGCCTGATCCGCCAGGCGCTGGCGCAGGCCCGTGGTAACCGCTCGCAGGCCGCCCGTCTGCTGGGCCTGACGCGCGATACCCTGCTTTATCGCCTGAAGAAATACGCTATCCAGTGACACCTCGCGCAGGGCCGCCCTTGACGGTGGCCCTGCGCGCATGCCTTAGCGGCGCGAAACCCAGTAATAACCCATATTAGCCACGGAAGCACACGGAAATACACGGAAGCTTGGGATGTGGTAGCGTCTCGCGTACCTCACCCTCTCGATCTTGTCCGTGTATTTCCGTGTGCTTCCGTGGCCAACCCGTCTTTGTTGCCTCTTGCCTCTTGCCTCTTGCCTCTTGCCTCTTGCCTCTTGCCTCTTGCCTCTTGCCTCTTGCCTCTTGCCTCTTGCCTCTTGCCTCTTGCCTCTTGCCTCTTGCCGCCGGCCCCGTCTCAGTGGCTGGTACCCTCGGAATAGCGCGTCTTGTTCCAGACGTTGTACTTGCCCGAAGGTTTCTTCATCGGGATGCGCTTGACCTCTTCGAGCGTGGTGGCGTCGTAGACGATCACTGCGCCGTCCATCTCCCAGATACTCAGCAGGGCGTACTTGCCGTCGCGGGTGAATTCCACATGCGCCGCCGTCTTGCCGGGCGCCGGGCGCAGCGTCTTGACGATCTCCAGCGTGCGCTTGTCGATCACGTGCACGGCATCCTTGTTCGGACCGAAGAACACATCGACCCAGGCATAGGGTGAATTCTCGTGGCTGCGCATGAAGAAACCCGGACCCAGGGTTTTGATGCGCTTGATGGTCTTCCAGTCGGTGAGATCGATGACACTCACCTCGCCCTTGGCGAGATTCGGTGTCGCCAGCACACGGCGGTCCTGGTATTCAAAGGTGATGCCCGAACCGAGATGTGGCATGCCGTCCAGGTCGAGGTCGGCGATCTTGCGGCCCACATAGAGATTCACCACCTGGCCATTCTTGGCGTTGCGCGCGGCACCCATCAGGTGGGTGTAGCCGGGATCGAAGAAGAAATCGTCGAGATAGTCGTCGAGCTTGATGGACTTGATCGGGAACCGGCCCTTCTCAGCCAGACCCTCCATGTACTGGTAGTCATGCACCATGCCACGGAACACCGGCTCCGGGTTGTCCGAATAGTTGATCTCCCAGACCTCGGGCAGATCCTTCAATGCGACGATGAAACTCGATCGCGGCGGCGCCGTGTAGACCGCGCTCACCCGCGAGCTGTTGCCGTGATCGTCCTGCACCGGGATCACGCGGATGGGCTCGAGGTTGCGGGCATCCAGCAGTACCAGGCTGTGGGGCAGGTAGTTGCCGACCAGCACGTAGCGGCCGTCGTGCGATACCGCCAGGTTGCGGGTGTTGATGCCGGCACGGATCTCCGCCACTGTCTTGAGGTTGTAGATGTCGAACTTGCTGATCCAGCCGTCACGCGAGGCGAAATACACATAGCGGCCGCTGGGCGAATATTTCGGCCCGCCGTGCAGGGCGAAGCGCGTCTGGAAGCGGTGAATGGGTTCGAAGGTGTCGCCGTTCAGCAGCGTCGCATGGTGATCGCCCAACTCGACCACGATGAACAGATTCATCAGATCGGCCTCGAACACCGGTTTGTCCGGCAACGAACCGTAGGGATGCGGGACGACGTGGCTCGCCTCGATGTCCTGCAGCGTCCATTGCGGCGCGACCGCCGGCACGGAGAACGCGTAGTCCGCCAGTGATGCGATCTCTTCGGGCTTGAGTTTATCGGCAAACCCCGGCATCTGCGTCGCCGGCCGGCCGTTGGCGATCACATCAGCAGCCTCACCCGGCTTCAGACGGCCGAGGTTCTCCGGCAACAACGCTGGCCCCATGCCCCCGAGCCGCTCGGCACCGTGGCATTCCGCGCAGTGCTGCTGGTAGAGCGATTTGACGTCGGGTCCGGCATAGGTGGCAGTTGCAACGCACGCAACCGGGAAAAGACCCATTTTAACCACGAAGGACACCAAGGACACGAAGCGGGATGATTGTGAAAACATGGGTTGCTCAGTTCCTGTAGGTCAGGTTGGCGCAGCATAACCCGACGACATTCCGTGTGAGGTGTCGGATTACGGCGCTGCGCGCCTAATCCGGCCTGCATATCACACCTTCGTGTCCTTGGTGTCCTTCGTGGTTGAAGTTCATTTCATGCCGAATGGATACGGACGGTGCGGCGATAGGGTGTGACTTGCAGGCGTTCATGGTCGCCGCTGGCGCCGATCTCCTCGTCGGTGAGGTAGCAGGCGGGGTCTTCCTGCCAGGGGTCGCCGGTCAGTTGCCAGGCACGCACGCGGGTGTTGCCGCCGCAGATATCCAGATACCGGCATTCACCGCAACGGCCCTTGACCGGGCGTGGCTGTTGCTTGAAGCCGGCCATGAGTGGATCGCTGGTGTCCTGCCAGATCTGCGAGAAGGGCCGCTCCCGGACGTTGCCGAGATCGTAGTCCCACCAGAAGGTATCGGGATGCACGTTGCCGAGGTTGTCGATGTTCGCCACCCACAGACCGGAGGCGTTGCCGCCCCATTGCGCCAGCCGCGCGCGCATGGTCTCGGCCTGATCGGGGAAATTGCGCTGTACCCAGTGCAGCAGATAGACGCCGTCGGCATCGTTGTTGCCGGTGACGTACTCGTGCACGCGCCCTGCCTGGAGGCCGGCCCAGCAGCGGTCGAACAACATGTCCATGGTGCGGCGGGTATGCTGGTGCACCACGTCGTCTTTGCGATTGCGATTGCCGCGCCCGGCGTAATTCAGGTGCGAGAGATAGAACTTGTCGATGTCCAGCGCATCCATCAGATCCAGGATGGCCGGCAGTTCCTCGGCGTTGTCCTGGGTGAGGGTGAAGCGCAGACCGACCTTGATGCCATGCTCCTGACATAGCTTTATGCCATGCATGGAGGCATCGAAGGCACCCTCGAGACGGCGGAACTTGTCGTGTGTCGCGCGCAGACCGTCGATGCTGATACCGACGTAGTCGTAGCCGACCGCGGCGATACGTTCGATGTTGTTCTCATCGATGAGCGTGCCGTTGGTGGACAGACCGACATAAAAGCCCATGTCTTTGGCGCGTTTCGAGATCGCGTAGATGTCCGGTCGCAGCAGCGGTTCGCCACCGGACAGGATCAGTACCGGCACGCCGAAGGTCTTGAGGTCATCCATGACCGCGTAGACCTCCTCGGTGGTCAGCTCACCGGGGAAATCGTGATCGGCGGAGATGGAATAGCAGTGCTTGCAGGCCAGGTTGCAACGCCGTATCAGATTCCAGATCACCACCGGCCCGGGCGGCGTGCGCTTCGGACCAAGCGGCGTGCCGTCAGCCAGCGCCTGCATGTATTGGGTGACCCGGAACATGGGCATTCTCCTGATCGGGTGTCTTTGTGAACCACCAAAAAAGAATTGGAACCGCCAAGACGCCAAGACCGCCAAGGAAAACCTGTTTCAACCGCCAAGGCGCCAAGACGCCAAGAAAATCTTTATTCATGAAAAATCTTGGCGTCTTGGCGCCTTGGCGGTTCGCTAATCTTTCTTGGCGTTCTTGGCGTCTTGGCGGTTCACTAGTTTTCCCTGGTGGTTCAAAACAACGAATACATCACTCTGTGACCAAACGCATGCCTGTCTTTTTCAGGATGCGAGTGCTGAACAGTACGTCGTGGTCGCGCACTGCGCTACCGAGCTGTTCGGCGATGCGCGACACCTGCATCATCACCTCGGCCCGGTCGTGGCCGTGCACCATGGCGAACAGGTTGTACGGCCAGTGCGGCAGGTGGCGCGGCCGGTGATAACAGTGGCTGACGAATGGCAGTGCGCCGATGCGCTGGCCCAACTCGCGGACGGCGGCGTCAGGTACGTCCCAGACGGACATGCCGTTACCGCGGTAACCGAGGCGGTAATGATTGGGTACGGCACCGATGCGGCGGATCACACCGTCGCCTTGCAGGCGTCGCAGGCGGGTCATCACCTCGGCGACGGGCAGCTCGAGCCGCTCGGCGAGCCGGTGATAGGGCTGCGGATCCAGCGGCAGTCCGCCCTGGGTCGCGACAATGAGGCGGCGGTCGATGGCGTCGATCAGCGGGGAAATCTGCTGCGGCTCGAGAACGGCGGACATGGTTACACTCGGAATTTCAGACCCACGAAGAATTCCTCCTTCTTGGGCATGTTGAAGACGGGATAGCCGGTAATACGCTCGATCTCGCGGATCACGACGGGGATGCGCTGCGGCGTCTCGGTGGCGAGTACGAACCACATGTTGAGCTCGTGATCGCGCGCGTAATTGTGCGCGACCTCGGGAAAGGCGTTGACCTGTTCGGTGACACGCTCGAAATCGGCCGGTGCGACCGCGATCGCCGCCAGCGTCAGCGCGCCACCGAGGCGCTCGGCATGGTACATCGGCCCGAAACGGCTGAGGATACCGGTATCCAGGAGGGCCTGAAGCCGCGCGATCAGGGTCGCCTCGTCGGTGTCGAGTTCGGCGGCGACCTCCGCGTAGGGGTGCTCGCTGATGGGGAAGCCGTCCTGCAGCCGGTTGATGATGCGCCGGTCGAGTGCATCCAGTTCGACCGGGGCATCGATCACGGCAGCGGTGCTCATGACGACACCGCCTCGCGGCGTGCGGCGTTTCGGTAGTGTGCCCCGCGCTGCTTGAAGCGGCGACCGCTGAACAGAATGGCGTGCGGGATGGCCTCCAGCTGGCAGCACTGTACCAGCTGGCGTACCTTGCCCCGGACTTCCTCGCGGTCACGGCCGTGAATCATGCAAAACAGGTTGTAGGGCCAGTCCACGCCCTGGCGCGGGCGACGGTAGCACAGGGTGATGAATTCGAAGCGGCTGAGGCAACGGCCGAGTTCGTCGACCTGCTCATCCGGCACGTCCCAGACGACCATGCCGTTGGCGCGATAGCCGAGCTCGCGGTGGCGCACCACCGCACCCATGCGCTTGATGACACCGCGGTCTTGCAACGATTGCAGGCGCTCGATCACCGCCTGTTCGGTTTCACCCGTCTGCGTGGCCAGTTGCGCAAAGGGCCGCGACACCAGCGGCAGGCCGCCCTGGATGGCTCCGATCAGGGCGAGGTCGGCCGCGCTCAGGGCGACGCGCACATCGGTACGGCCGAAACGCTGTTGGGGGCTGTTCATGTCCATTTCAGGTCAAATCCCAGGTCGATGTGGTAATCCTCCAGCATCGGTAATGGCATAACCTTGATATCAGTCAATTCTTCGATGTTTGCCAGGACGGCAGACAGCTCGGCGTCAGTGGCGGCGGTGGCCACGAACCACAGGTTGAAGTCGTGTTCCCGTTCGTAGTTGTGGTTGACCGCCGCGAAGCTGGTGACGATGTCCGCGACCGCCTCCAGCCGCTCTTCCGGAACGGCCATGGCCGCCAGCGTCGACACTCCCACCGCATGGGTGCGAAACACCGGCCCGACCCGGCTGATGACGCCGAGTTGCTGCAAGCGCCCCAGCGCCACCAGCACGGCCTCCTCGGTACTGTCCAGCGCCGCCGCCATGTCCGCATAGGGCGTCGGCGACAGCGGCAGCGTCTGCTGGTAACGATCCAGCAGGCGGCGCTCCAGGTCGGTCAATTCGGCACGGCGGTCCATTTCACATCTCATGCGTCGGCAATTTCAACCACAAAGGACACGAAGGACACAAAGCAAAGACTTCTGCAAACATGAAACCAATACCGTGGCTGCACACTACGGGCATAACCTGAGGCCGTACGGCCCTTGGCCCACCTTTGTGTCCTTCGTGGTTCAAATTTCACAGGCTCTCGTCACAATCCGATCTCGTGCGCGCGGTGGGTGAAGAAGATGCCGCTGGGCTTGCGGGCGGGCAGCGAACCGATACGTGCGAAGGTCCGGGTGTCGAAGATGTCGATGCGATCCTCGTCGCGGACGGAGACCCAGACGGCCTCACCGCGCGGGGTGAATTCGAGATGCAGCACCGCCTTGCCGGGCGTGAGGCTGCGCACGACCTGCAGCGTGTCGACGTCGATGACCTGCACGGTATCGTTGCGCGGGTGGGCGAAGTTCACCCACACCTGGCGGGCGTCGGGGCGACCGATCACGAACACCGGCTGGCCGTGCACCGGGATACGGGCGACCTCCTTCCAGGTGGCGCGTTCGATGACCAGCACGGCGTGCAGACCGACGGCCGGGACGAAGAGATAGTCCCCGGCCAGCGCCCAGCCCTGCAGGTGCGGCATCTTGAAGACCGGCAAGCGCTCCTGGCCGCGTCCGTAGTCCGGCAGGACGCGCTGTACGCCGGCTTCGGGATGCCAGAGGTCGAGTTGTGCCAGGCCGTCCTCGCCGAACAGGCCGGCCAGATAGTAGCGGCCGTGGCCGAGTACCAGGCCGTCGTAGGGCTCGCGACCGATGTCGGAGAACCGGGTCAGCTGCGGGCGGGTCGGCTCGCTGAGGTCGGCGACCCAGATCTCGCCGCTCTCGAACAGGCTGAACACGAACTGCTGCCCCGGCGCATCGGCGAGGCCCACGACCTTCACGCCGGTGGGGATGTCGGCGACCTGCTCCAGGGTGTCGGCGTCGAACACCTTGACGCCACCCGGCTCGTAGTTGGATACGGCGATCAGCCGGCCGTCCTGGGAGATGGCGCCACCGATGCTGTTGCCGGCCTGGATGATGCGTTTCGTGATACGCGCGGTGAGCAGATCGACCTTGGTCAGGCCACCGTCACGGCCGAACACGTAAGCGTAGCGCGCATCGCGCGAGTACACCACCGAGGCATGCGACAGATCGCCCAGCCCCTCCACCCGCGCCAGCGTCGCAGTATGCGTGGTGTCGACGATCAGCACACTGCCCGTGGCGCGCTCGATGACCACCCCGAGATCACCTGTCCCCCGCAGCGGCGCCGCGGCGCAGCCGATCAGCAGTGCGGTGAGCAGGATCAACCACAAAGGACACGAAGGACACAAAGTGAACATATTCTTATGGGGGTATGCAGACATAGGCTCGCTCACTCGAACAGTCAACTGGCCTTCTGCCAGTCAACGCTGTGCCATCTTATCAAGGCATTTCCGGATGTTTTTCTTGGTGCCCTGCGTGTCCTTTGTGGTTGACGAATTCACTCTGGACCTTCTCGAAGCTGTTCGACCAGCCATTCCGCTTCGGCCTTGGTCAGCAGGCTGCGCCAGGGGGGCATGGCGGTACCGGGGCGGCCTTCGAGAATGGCGGCAATCAGCAGGCCGTCGGGCTTGCCGTTGAGATTGGCCGGCAGCAGCGCCGGGCCCAGGCCGCCCTTCATGGTCATGCCGTGACAGGAACCGCAGTCCTGCTCGAGCAGATTCCGCAACTCGGCCTGGCGCGCCGGCTCGATCGCCGCCGCGGCGCTACAGATCGAAACGACGACCGCCGCCAACGCCATGCGTAGGATACGCCGACGTAGGGTGCATCGGCGTAGGGTGCGTCGAGACGAAGTCTGACGCACCGGTGCGCTGCAGTCATGGTGCGTCGCTGCGCCGACGCACCCTACGCCGACGCACTCTACATCGGTGCACCCTGCACCGACTACGGCCTTGAGATTCTCCGCACCCGCGTCAGCCGTGCGCACCACAGTCCGCATAGTCATCATTCACCAGCGCCTCACCGAACCAATCCAGCTCGCCGGCCAGACTCACCACGTTGCCGATGATCACCAGTGCCGGCGAGACCACCCGCTCGGCGGCTGCGGTCGCCGCCAGGCCATCGAGACGGGTAAGCAGGCGCCGTTGCCGCGGTGTGCTGCCGTTCTCGATCAGCGCGGCCGGCGTGTCTGCCGCCAGCCCGGCCATGATGAGATTGTCCTGGGCTTCGGCCAGATTTGCCAGGCCCATGTAGATGACCAGCGTGGTGTTGGGATCGGCGAGACTGTGCCAATCCAGCTCCAGCGGCTGATCCGCGCGGCAGTGGCCGGTAATGAAGCGCACACTGCCGGCCAGGCCGCGGTGCGTCAGCGGGATGCCCGCATAGGTGGTGCAGGCCGAGGCAGCAGTAATACCGGGCACGATCTCGAAGCGCACGCCCGCGCGCGCCAGATGCAGTGCCTCTTCGCTGCCGCGGCCGAAGATGAGTGGATCGCCGCCCTTGAGGCGCACGACCGTGCGGGCACGACAGCCCAGGTTCGCCAGGAGTTCGTTGATGTCCTCCTGCGGCATGTGATGATTACCGGACGCCTTGCCGACGAAGATGCGGCTGGTGCCGGTGGGAATGAGCGCGAGGATTTCCCGCGAGACCAGGCGGTCGTAGACCACTACATCGGCCTCCTGCAGGAGACGATGGGCCTTGAGAGTCAGGAGATCGGGATCGCCGGGACCGGCACCGACCAGATAAACACAGGCTTCAGACATGGTTCCCCCTTGTTGGGAGATACAAGAGACAAGGTACAAGATACAAGTCAAAAACCGATCACCCCTTGTATCTTGCCTCTTGCCTCTTGCCTCTTGTATCTGTCGATCCCCGGCGTGGGTACACCCACGCCGGGGGCCGACCCGCCATCAATACACGTCGTGCATGGTGTTGTAGACGTTGAACTTGCCGGTCGGGGTCACCAGACGTTCGTCCTTGATGACCGCCTTGAGCTTGCGCGTCTTGTCGTCGAGCACCACGATCGCGGATTGCTCGGTCTTGCCGTTCCACACCGAGAACCAGACCTCGTCACCCGCCCGGTTGTACTCGGGCTGCACGATGCGCTTCGGCCCTTCGCCGACGTCCGCCATGCCGGCGATGTCCACGACTTCGAAGCCCTTACCCAGATTGCGGATGTCGTACACCGCGACCGACTGGCTGATCTTCTCGTCGGGGTTCAGCGCCGTATCCACCCATAGATTGGTGGACTTGGGATGGGTCTTGACGAACAGCGAACCGCCGCCCTGGCCCTTCAGCGTTTCGACCACCTTCCAGGCATACTTCTCGTGCTTCTTGGGGTCGGTGCCGATCAGTGAGATGGTCTCGTCGCCCAGGTGACTGGTCGCCCAGACCGGGCCGTACTTCGGGTGCACGAAGTTGGCGCCACGGCCGGGATGCGGGATCTTGCCGACATCGATCAGGGCCTCGAGCTCGCCTTCCTTGGAGTCGACCACGGCGATCTTGTCGGACTGGTTGGCCGCACTCATGAAGTAGCGCCGGGTGCTGTCCCAGCCGCCGTCATGCAGAAAGCGTGCGGCACCGATCTCGGTGATCTTCATGTCGTCCAGGTCTTCGTAGTTGACCATGAGGATCTTACCGGTCTCCTTCACGTTGACGATGAACTCCGGCTTCTCGTGCGAGGCCACGATCGCCGCCACGCGCGGCTCCGGATGGTACTCCTGCGTATCCACCGTCATGCCGCGGGTTCCGACGATCTTCTTCGGCTCCAGGGTGTCACCTTCCATGATCACGAACTGCGGCGGCCAGTAGGTGCCGGCGATGGCGAGTTTGTCCTCCCAGCCCTTGTACTTCGAGGTCTCGACGGAACGTGCCTCCATGCCGACCTTGATCTCGGCGACCGTCTGCGGGACACGCATCCACAGGTCGATCAGGTCGATCTTGGCGTCGCGGCCGATGACGTACAGATAGCGTCCGGAGGCCGACATACGCGAGATGTGCACCGCATAGCCGGTGTCGATGGTCATGATGATTTTCTTGCTGGAGCCGTCGATGAGTGCGATCTGGCCAGCATCACGCAGGGTCACGGAGAACAGGTTTTCCAGATCGAGCTTGTTCTCCTGCTTCTTGGGCCGCTTGTCCGGTGCAATGATCAACTTCCAGGTCGCCTTCATGTCGGCGAGGCTGTACTCGGGCGGCACGGGTGGCTCCTGCTGCAGGAAGCGCGCCATGATATCGATGTCCTCGTCGGTCAGCACGCCGGACGAACCCCAGTTGGGCATGCCCGCCGGGGAACCGAAGTTGATGAACGCCTTCAGATACTCGGTGCCGCGCTCCAGGGTGATGTCGGGCGTCAACGGCTTGCCGGTGGCGCCCTTGCGCAGCACGCCGTGGCAGCCGGCACAGCGCTCGAAATAGATCTGCTTGGCGCGGGTGAATTCCTCGGTGGTGAGGGCCGGCGCATGGGGTACCAGGGTGTCCTGGAATTGTGCCGGGTCACCCGGTATGGGTGCGCCCTTGTAGCGCATCTCCGTCTCCGGCGTGCCCGGATGTTCCGTGGGTTGCGCACTGGCGGCCAGCGGCCCGAGCGCCAAACCGATGGCGGCAGTGAGGGCGAGTAGCCCGCTGCCATGTGTGGTGCTGTCTCTCATTTTGATCACTCCTTAGCGGTCTGGTGGGAAGCTGGTGTTTGAGTGTGTTTTAGGCGCTCCCCCCGGCCCTTTCCTTGACGCAGGTCAACGGTAGAAACATTGGGGTAGTAAAAGTCAACCTTATTGCGACTGACTGCTGTTGCTTACCGGTTCAGGCGTGCTGCACCGGTCTGTGGGACAGGCATGTCGATACTGTGACAGGCACCGGGTTCAAAAAGAGGGTGGCCGGCTCAGCGTGACGCGCGGTCATCGCTGTCCGGTCCGGACTCGGTGTCCGACGACTCCGGCGCGCGGAAGCTCAGCACCATCTCCTGGGCGAGTTCACGCGCCCGCGCGCCGCGCGCGTGCCGTTTGCCACGCTGCACCAACGGCGGACACTTGCCCTCATTCCAGAACGTCACCTGGCAGTCGAGACAGTAGTGGCATTCGTTGACGTTGATCTCGCCGGTCGGCGAGATGGCGCGCACCTCGCACTCGTTGGCACAGATCTGACACGGCTTGCCGCAATCCTTGCGCCGCCGCAACCAGTCGAACAGGCGGTGGCGCGCCGGTATCGCCAGCGCCGCACCGAGCGGGCAGACATACTTGCAGTAGAACTTGCGGTTCACGATCGAGATTACCAGCAGCGCGGCAGCATAGATCACATAACCCCATTCGCGCTGAAAACGCAGGGTCACCGCCGTCTTGAAGGGCTCCACTTCGGCATACTGCTCGGCCAGCTGCAGGGACTGCAGCGACATGCCGAACAGGATCAGCAGCACGATGTATTTCAGTGCCCACAGCCGTTCGTGCACCACCTCGGGAAACTCCCACTGCCGTACCCCCAGGCGTCGTGCCAGCTGATTGGTCAGCTCCTGCACCGCGCCGAACGGGCACAGCCAACCGCAGTAGACCCCGCGGCCCCACAGCAGCAACGTCATCGCCACGAAACTCCACAGGATGAACATCAGTGGATCGATGAGGAAGGTTTCCCAGCGGAAATCGCGGCCGATGGCGTGCACGAAGGTCAGCACGTTGATCACCGACAGCTGCGCCATGGCATACCAGCCGATGAACACGACCGTAAACACCAGAAAGCCATCGCGCACGTACAGCAGCAGCCGCGGACGGGCCGCCAGCCAGTCCTGAAACAACAGGATCAGCGTCAGCGCCGCCAGCGCGGTGACCAGTACGCCGATACGGAATTGACGCTCATGCCAGACCAGTCGCCAGATGGGGCGGCTGTCGTCGGACAGCGCCGCGACCGGCGACGCGTCAAGACCGTCGAGCAGCCCGCGTGCCTCCGCGACGCGCTGCGCTGTCTTGGCGATGGTCTGGTTGATGACCATGGCCGTGATGGTCGCGCCGCTGATCGCGTCCACGATCGCCATCCCCTCGGCCGGTCGGCCGCCGACCTTGATGCGGTCGCGCACGTCGATACCCTGATACTGTGCGACATAGGCGTGCAACTGCTGCTCGGAGACGCCGGCCAGCAGAATGGGTTCCTCGTGATGCACGATGCGCACACCGGCGATGTGGCCCTCGAGGTCCAGCGCGACCAGGGTGCTGATGGGTTTGCCGGAATACGCCGGGATGGGCAGGATGTGATCGGTCAGATACACGTAGCCGACCACCCGGCCGGCCGCGTGCACCTCCGCGGCCGGCGGTTCGCCGGCAAGTGGCCCGATGTGGTCGGCGGCGGGGAAGAACGCCTGTACCAGCACATAATAGCGGCTGATATCGCCACCATCGTCCGGCACCGCATTATCGCTGGCGTCGCCGGTGCCGGCGGCGATGGCGGAACCCGTCACGATGGCGAGCAGCAAGGCACACCACCAGAGCACTCGCAACGGCACGGTGACGGGTCCGGTGCTCATACGGCGAACACCCAGGGATTCCGCGTCAGTGCCACGCCGACGATGTAGGCGAACACGAGCAGTGCCGCGAACCAGGCGGTGATGCGCGTCGCCCGGTTGGGGCCGCGCCGTAGCGCAAACATGCCGATCAGGATATAGGCCAGCAGGGCGACGACCTTGGCGGTCAGCCAGGGCTCGACGAAGGGATACTGCCGGCTCAGGAACACCAGCGTCAGCGCGCTGGCCAGCAACACGGTATCGATGATGTGCGGCAGCACCCGCACCCATCGCTGCGCGAGCCGCGCGGGCGCACGCATCATCCACAGGCCGCGTACAAAGAACAGCGAAATGCTCATCAGCATGCTGCCGACGTGCACCGCCTTGATCAGGCCATAGAAGCTCATCGAATGGCGGGTACCGTCTCAGACCGGGCGGCTGGCGTTGCCCGTCAGCGGGGCCGGGCGCGCAATGTCACTGAGGGCGTCGATATTGGTCAGGCGCACGCGCCGGCCCTGACTTTCCACCAGGCCATCCTCCTGCATGCGCTTGAACAACCGGCACAGCGTCTCCACGGCGATACCGAGATAATTGGCAATATCCTTGCGCGACATCGGCAGCTGCAGATCGACGCCACGGGTATGCGTCCACAGCGACGGGCCGGCCAGACTCAGCAGGAAGGTCGCGATACGCTGCTCCGCCGCCTGGGTGCGCAGCAGGATGGACAGGCTCTGTTCGTGACGCAATTGCTCACCCAGGGCCCGGATCACCTCCATCTGGAAGTCGCGCTGGCGGTCGGCGAACCCGGGCGCCCGGCTCGGGTCGAGGCGGCACACCAGCGTTTCGGTGAGTGCCTGGGCGGTGTAGGTGTACGCGCCGCAGTCGACCGCCTCCAGACCGACGGTATCACCTGGAAAATGAAAGTCGACCAGCTGCGTGGCGTTCTGCCCGAGTTGCGCGTAGGTCTTGATGGCGCCGGAGGTGACGGCGTAGACACCCTGGAAACGGTCGCCGGCGTGGAACAGCGTCTTACCGCTGCCGACACGACTGCGCTGCACGAAACTCCGGTCGTCCTGATCCGATTCGAGCACCGCACAGACGCCGTGCAGGCTGCATTGCTTGCAGGCCACGCGGGCCTGACCGAGCGGGGTGGTCACTTCGCGCAACCACGATTCGGCTACGGCTGTCTGGGCTTGGGTCATCGTCATTCCTCCTGCAACGCGGTCATGGAGTCAGGGACAGGGCGATTCCTGCGGGGCATCTTGCGGCCTGCATATATTCAGCCGAAATGCGCATCGACCACCTCCAGCAGTGCGGCGGTGGTCTCCACATCGTCGGTCAGTGGTTCGACCAGGGCGGTACGGCAGGCCTCCAGCGGGTCCATGCCTGCCTTGATCAGGGTGGCGGTGTAGACCACCAGGCGGGTCGAGGCCGCCTCTTCCAGATCGTGATCCTTGAGGGCACGCAGACTGTTGGCGAGCCCGACCAGGCGCCGTGCCAGCAGCGTGTCGATACCGGTCTCGGTCTCCACCACGGCCTGCTCCAGTTCCGGCTTGGGAAACTCGAAGCGCAGGGCCAGGAAGCGCTGCCGGGTGCTGGGCTTCAGGCCCTTGAGCAGATTCTGATATCCGGGGTTGTACGAGACCACCAGCATGAATTCCGGCGGCGCCTCCAGCAGTTCGCCGGTGCGCTCGATGGGCAGGATACGGCGATCGTCGGTCAGCGGGTGCAACACTACCGTGGTGTCCTTGCGTGCCTCGACCACCTCGTCCAGGTAACAGATCGCACCCTCGCGCACGGCGCGGGTCAGCGGCCCGTCATTCCAGAAGGTGGCACCGTCACCAATGAGGTGGCGGCCGACCAGATCGGCGGCACTCAGATCGTCGTGGCAGGACACGGTGTAGAGCGGCCGCCCCAGACGCGCGGCCATGTGGCGCACGAAGCGGGTCTTGCCGCAGCCGGTCGGTCCCTTGATCAGAACGGGCAGTCGGTTGCGATAGGCGTGCTCGAACACACCGATCTCGTTGGCCTGCGGCCGATAGAACGGTAACTCGCCGCTGGACGTGCGCAGGGGTCGAGCAGGGGCATCCATGGGCATCTCCGGGAGCATCTCCGGGGGCATTTCGGGGCGCATCTCCGATAGTCGGGCCGAATGCGGACGCCACCATGAGACAGGAGCGGCACCGGGACCGCCTTGACATAAATCAGGCCGCCCCGATCCTGACCCCGGGCGGGGCGGCACGCAGCGGAGCGATGCAGCGTAACATGCTGATTATGCTTGTGTTTTACATAATTTGGCGTCTCTTTAACAGACCGTTACGCGCCTTCCTGTTGAGCGGGCGTTGAAAGAGCGCAGCGGCAGAATACCGCCGGGCGGGGACTGACAAAGTCCCCGCCCGGTGGCCTCAGACCGACACCGCCTCCGCGTCCTTACGGCCGACGAAGAAGCTCAACAGGTACAGCACCAACCCGATCAGGAATACCAGGCCCGCGCCCTCGCGCATCCAGTAGAACAGCGCGATCTTGTCCTGCACCACCATATAGGCCTGCGGGGCGTCGCTGTAGCGTTGCAACCAGACCTGCAGCACGCCGGCGGCGGTGAGGAAGAGCACGATGAACACCATGGACACGGTCATCAACCAGAACGACCACATCTCCACCACCTGTGACTTGGGGCTGTTGGCCGCGGCCCGCCCGCGCATCATCGGCATGGCATAGGAGATCATGGTCAGCACGATCATCACATAGGCGCCGTAGAAGGCCATGTGACCGTGGGCCGCCGTGATCTGGGTACCGTGGGTGTAGAAGTTCACCGGGGAAAGCGTGTGCAGGAAGCCCCACACCCCTGCACCCAGGAAGGCCATCACCGCGGTGCCCAACGCCCATAGCGTGGCCGCCTTGTTGGGGTGGTTGCGGCGCCGCCGGTTCACCATGTTGAAGGCGAACACCGTCATCATGAAGAACGGGATCGGTTCCAATGCGGAGAACACCGAACCCCACCACTGCCAGTACTCCGGCGCACCGATCCAGAAGTAGTGATGGCCCGTGCCGATGATGCCGGTGATCAACGCCATCGCGACGATGATATACATCCACTTTTCGATGACCTCGCGGTCCACGCCGGTGATCTTGATGAGCACGAAGGCCAGGATCGCCGCCATGATCAACTCCCACACGCCCTCCACCCACAGATGCACCACCCACCACCAATAGTACTTATCCTTCACCAGGTTGGTGGGGTTGTAGAAGGAGAACAGGAACAACACCGCGAGACCGACCAGACCGACCATCAGTACCAGGCTGACGCTGGTCTTGCGGCCTCTGAGGATGGTCATGCCGACATTGAACAGGAAGCCGAGGACCACGATGACGATACCCAGCTTGGTGATGGTCGGTTGCTCCAGGAACTCGCGGCCCATGGTCGGCAGCAGGTCGTTACCGGTCATCTTCGCCAGGCCCGCGTAGGGTACCAGCAGATAACCGAGGATGGTGAGTACGCCGGCGGCCAGAAAGACCCAGAACAGCACCAGCGCCAGTTTGGGGCTGTACAGTTCCGTCTCCGCCTCCTCCGGGACCAGGTAATACGTCGAGCCCATGAAACCGAACAGCAGCCACACGATCAACAGATTGGTGTGCACCATGCGCGCCACGTTGAAGGGGATCTCCGGGAACAGAAAATCACCCACCACATACTGCAGGCCCATGATCAGCCCAAAGATGATCTGGCCCACGAACAATATGATCGCGGCGACGAAATAGGGTTTTGCAACCGCTTGTGATTGATATTGCATGACCTGATTCTCCCTCAACCTTCAATATTCGGCGGCCAGCCGGCAGCATCGATCTCGGAAACGTATTTCAGGAACGCGACCAACGCGTCCAGCTCTTCGTCGTTGAGATTGAACTGCGGCATCTGCCGGCGCCCGGGCGTCCCGGTCGGCTGGATCTTCATCCAGATCTTGATGAAGTCGCCGCCGCGGCGCGGGTAGACGTTGGCCAGCTCGGGTGCGAAATAGGCACCCTCGCCCAATATCGAGTGACAACCGACGCAGTTGTTTTCTTCCCAGATTTTTTTGCCCAGCACGACCTGCGGCGTGATTGCGCCGCGATTGTCGCGATCGGGCAGCGCCCGTTCAGTATCGTAGGTCAAGGCCAGGAACAACAGGATGAAGAACACGCTGCCACCGTAGAAGATGTTGCGCGCCATTGATTTTGTGAACGTGCCACTCATAACCCAGACTCTCCAGCAGGGGGAATGTGGGTGCATGGTAAGGAGCGGCGGTGTCAGGCCGCCTTGATATGCGTCAACAATTGTTATGGTATTAACTGTGCGGGTATTGACATGGCGGTGGTTGTGCCGGTGGGCGCGCGTCAGCGGCGTGTGCGCAGCATGGCGTGGAAGACAACGAGCAGAAAGATCAGACCGCCGATGATGGCGACCAGACCGCCCAGGCCCATCATACCCATCGAGATAATGCGCTCGAGCGAATCCAGGCCCTGGGCCGCGCCCGCGGTCTTGCGCTGCACACCGTAACCGCCGGACCACGCCAGCCCGACGATATGTACCAGCTGGCCCGTCGCATAGATCCAGCTCTGGCGTACTGCCCAGCGTTGCGACGGTGCGGCAAAGCCAAGGCGCGGCAGCAGCTGATAGGTCATGCCCATGAATGCCAGGGTGATGCCGACGATGCAGCCGTGATAGTGCGCCGGCACCGTGACATTGCTGCCGCTGATGAGAAAACCGATGACACCACCGATACCGAACAACAGCACCGAGGTGGTCAGGGCCGCGCGTTCCGCACGTACCGATTGCGGTGCTGCCGCGGCCTTCCACAACCCCGCCAGCAGCGCGATGCCGATCCACAATGAGGCGAGGCTGCCGCCGAATTCCATCTGCCAGGTAAACAGCCGGCGATGCTCCATGGAATTCACGTCGAAGGCGAGGTAGATCACCGGCGTGGCGAACACCGCCAGCAAGCCCCAGGCGAACAGGAACACCACCACGCGCGGCCCGGTGTACACCGGCACGCCGGAGACGCTCGCCAGCCACAGCCACGCGACCAGCATCAACTGAGTGTGGGTGAACTGCAGCACATGGCCGCCGCCCCAGAACAGCAATTCGAAGTATTCACCGCCCTGGATGAAGGGCGGCATCTTGAGGTACGACCACAGCAGTGCGATGAAGGCCATCGCCGTCGTGACCACGGCGGTGTTCAGGCCAAAGCGCAACGCGCCCGTGCCGGAGATCTGCGGCCCGATCGGTGGTGAAAACAGCAGCGAGCGCAGCACCAGCAGGGCGATACCGGCACCGAACAGCAACAGCGCGACAAAGAACAGCGGTTGCTGCAGGACCGGAATATAGTTGCTCATCAACGGATGGGCGTCGCCGGTGAAAGGTGTGATCGCCATGAGCAGTGCGCCGGCAGCTGCCAACAACAGCGCCAGCATGCCGCAGGCACGGCAATGCGTCGCACCGTTCACACTCCAGAGCACGCCTGCGAAGGCCAGGAACCAGACCAGCACCGACAGATCGACATGCACGACCAACGCGGCATGGAAGAAATCTGCGAAGGGGATGATGTCCTGGAGATAGGGCGTGCGTGCCAGCACGATGAGCACGGCCAGGAAACCGGAAAGGGTCAGTGAAAACAACCCCAGGAACAACCAGCGGCGTGCCTGCGCGCGCGCAACGTCATCGGTGAGCGGGATGATATAGGATGTGCTTTGCATCGGCGGTTGCCTGTTGCCTGGGCCGCCGCGCACTGCCGGGGCCGGCGCTGCCGGCGACCCTCAATGCAGCACGAAGCCGCGATTCGGATTGAAGTCGATCACCAGGATCTGATTGGGTTTCAGGTCGACCTCGGCACTGTGCTCATAGACCCCGTCGGGACGGTGGACGTCGTCGTTGAGATAGAGTGCAATCGTATGTCGTCCGGGAGACAGCAGGATCTTATCGTAGACGTAGGCGTTGCCATCGCTGGAGAATCCGGTCGGTTGCAGGGTGCGATCATAGCGGACTTCACCGTCGACCATGAAGCGGACCACCAGCGGTGAGCGCTCACGGGAGCAATCGAGGGGATTGCGCATATTCGGCGGCAGTTTAGCAAGTTCCTCGGTGCTACGCTCACGACACTCGGTCACGCGCTTACCGGAGTGGGCAAAGCTTAGCGTAACCACGGCATCGCCGGAAGGGTGCGGCGAATAGGCCGGCGCCACGGCGAAGTACCCGATCATCGCGGCGAACGCGGCATACGCGACAAGCTGGCCGGCAAGCCGTACCGGGTTGAAAGACGACCTAGCCATGGGCTGTCTGTCCCTGCGATGGATTTTCGAGACCGCGCAGTTGCTCGATGAATGTACCCAGCTCACGCCGTACCCGTGCGGCGTCGCCGGCCGCGCCCCAGGCGATGTGCACCCGCTGTGCGTCTACATTGCCGCGCAGATGCGGCTCACGCTGGCCGGCGATGCGCGCCTCGGTCCAGGCGCCACCCTGACGGAAGAAGCAGTCCCCCGTGTTGCAGCCGGTGAGGAACACCCCATCCGCACCCTCGCGGCGCAGTGCGAACTCGATGAAGGACGGTGGCAGATTGCCGGTACAGGGCAGGCTGACGGTTGCGACTTCGGCACCCGCCCAGGCATGCACGTCGATGGCATGGTCGCAACCGTAGACCAGCACTTTGATTGGTGCCTGCACGGTGTCGAGGGCCGCACGGCTGGCGCTGCGCATGTCGCGTATCGGCAAAGTCGGCATATCGATGCCCGAGACCAGCTGCTCGATGCTGCGGAACGGGGTCGACGACGGACAGGCGCCGGCACAGATACCGCAGGCGGTACACAGCGCGGGGTCGACGACGGCGATCTCCTTATAGCGGGAACCATCATCGCGCGGGTGCATGATGACGGCACCGAACGGACAGTCCGCGACACAGCGGCCGCAGCCGTTGCAGTTGCCCGGGTCCACCACCGCCGCCGGCGCCCGCCGTAGCGGCGGCATCCAGGGCAGCAACGACAGCAGCAGACTGGAACCGACCAGCACACCCCAGAACAGCAGTGGCGAACCGTAGTCCAATAACGGATAGGGCAGCATGTAGAACCAGTCGAAGGCGAGATCGTGCGGTGCCACGGAGAGATCGGCCGGGGCGTGGCTCACCGCGGGTCGCAACAGTGACAGCACCAACAGCATCGCGAGACTGCCAATCGCCAGCCGCAGCGGTGGATTGACCCGCGGGTGGCTCAGGCGCATCACATGAAACCAGATGCCGAATACCAGGGCGATCGGGATACCGAGCAGGTGCAGGAATGCCAGCAGGGTGAAGAACCGGTCGCTCAGGCTGTCGGGCGTGAGGAAATTGCGCGCCATCGGATCGGTGAAGATGGGCAGCGCGTCGAACAGCTCCGAGGTCGCCAGCGCGATATACTGCGCGAACTGGTCCCAGACCAGCCAGTAGCCGGTGATGCCCAACGGGAACACCATCCACAGCAGCGGGATGCCGGTGAACCAGGAGAACCAGCGTGCGCCCCGGTAGCGCCCGGAGGCGAATTCGCTGAGCATGTGCAGTGCCAGGGTGATGATGGCGGCATCGGAGGCATAGCGGTGCAGACTGCGCATGACACCGCCCAGGTACCATTGCTCGTGGGTCAGGTAGTCGACCGTCTGGTAGGCACCGAAGATGCTGGTCTCGAAGAAGACGAATACATAGATGCCGCTGACCAGCACCACCCAGAAAAAGAAGATGGTCAGCGCCCCGAGCCAGTGCAGGGGGTTGTCGTTCGCGCCGAAGGCCCATTGCAGGCCGCGCCGTAACGGCTCGAGCAGGAATCGAGGCACTGCCTGTACAGTCTTCAACATGGAATCGGATCCTCGCCGCGCGCCGTGTACCGAACGCAATCCCAGGGCGCACGCTAGACCCGCCACCCGGTTCGCCGCCTTGATGTATATCAAACGCTACGGGCGCGGCGTGCCTCGTGGATCAGGAAAGCGGCGATAGCGACGATGATGAGCCCGCCAATAGTCATACCAATATAGATGGAATAGTCGTACCGATAGGCGCCCGTGGCCGGGTCGTAGGTCACGCAGTACATGCGCACCCGGTTACTGATCTGGGTGAGCACGCCATCTTCCGAGGTCGTCCCGAAGACGAGTCGCTTGAGTGGTTCGATCAGCCAGGGTGCATCGATGACATCGCCGTAGACCTGCCGGTGGACACGGCCGTCGGCATCCAGGATGGTCGTCTGCAGCAGATGATCGAAGCCATTGGGTGAACGCTGGTAGGTGAAGCCCAGATCACGGGTCAGCGCCGCCACGGTTGCGGCATCGCCGCTGACAAACTGCCAGTCCGACTCCCGCACGCCTTGTTCGATAGCGAACGTCGCCATGGCGGACGGCGTATCGACCGGCGTATCGAAACCGATCGTCAGTACCGCGAAGCTGTCATCGCCCAACACCGCGCGCCCGGCGCGCACCGTCTTGGCAAGCGATCGGGTAGTCATGGAGCAGATCTGATAGCAGCTGCTGTAGACCAGGCTCACGACCACCGGCCGACCGCGCAGATCGGCGAGCCGGACCTCGCGGCCATCGGCCGTGGTGAACCGATAGTCGCCGACCAGACGGCCGACGGCCGCCTGGCTGAGCGCATAGGCGGCATCACCGTCAAAGACCGGCTCGGCCGGCGCAGCAGGTGGGATTACGGCCGGTACCTGTGTCGTGACACCCGCCAGCAGCAACGCGGCAACGCCCGACATCAGATGCCGCCGTAGCGGGTGTACGGACATGAACTCACTCCAGGCGAGCGGATGGCTCTCTAGACGGCTGCCACCAGCTGCATATCCAACATCGCGCCGCTCAACACCAGCGTAAGCTGGACGAGTGACGCATGAAAGCTGGCCATGGCAGTGGCACGGCCAGGGGCGCGCAGCATACGCAGATTGGCGCGCAGGAACAGTGCTCCGCCGATCAGTGCAGCCGCGAGGTACACGCCGCCCATACCGAACCAGAAGGGTACCAGTGTGGCGGTCACCAGCAGGATCGTATTCATCAGCACCATGCGCGCGGCGTCGCGGTCGCCGATCACCACCGGCAGCATCGGCACCCGCGCACGTGCATAGTCCTCGTGCATGGCGATGGCGAAGCTCCAGAAGTGCGAGGGCGTCCACAGGAACAACACCAGGGCGAACAGCAGTGGCAACACCTGCAGCTCCGACGTCACCGCCGAGGCGCCGGCCAGAATCGCGAAACTGCCGGCGAGGCCGCCGATGACGATGTTCATGGGCGTGCGGCGCTTGAGCCATACGGTATAGACGACGCCATAGAAAAATGCGCCGAGGAAGACATAGAACGCAGCCGTGAGATTGGTCGCCCAGGCCGTGGCCACGACCGACAATGCCAACATTCCCGCCAGCACCAGCAGCCACGCCGGACCATGCGTGAAGACGCCGCTGACGAAGGGGCGGTCGCGCGTACGGCGCATCACGGCATCCAGGTCCCGCTCCATGTACTGATTGAAGCCGCCGGCTGCGGCCGCAGACACCAGCACCGCCAGCCCGACGACCGCGATCTGCCACGCCGCCAGCGCCGGACCGGGTGTCACCGCAATGCCCGCCAGGGCGGTGAACGCGATGGTCGAACCGATACGCAGCTTGCAGACGTTACCGAAGGCACGGCACAGGGCATAGATGCCGGGCCGGGACGCGGAACGCGGCAGAACGGATTCCGATACACCCATGATGTTAGCCCTCTCGTCGAACCCATCAATGCTGGTTGGCCACCGCTCCATACCCGCCCCGTATCCGTCGGATACAGGACCGGGTACGGGGCGATGTCGCACTCAGCTGAGCGGCCAGACCGATGCCAGGTACTTCCAGTTGATGGCGTAGTACACCACGAAGGTGGCCAGGAACAGCAGGGCCAGGGCGAACGTGCCGGGTGCCTCGAAACCCGCCACGCCGATACTGCCATGGGTCTCGATGGGCGAGGCGCGCAGCGCCACCGTGCGCTCCGTACCGTAGCCGGGCACGTCGATCTTCTTACCGAAGAGGATCGAACCCACGGTGATCAGAATGTATGCCGCCCCGCCGACGACGGCGACGACCGCGCTGATCCCGACCAGACCCATCAACAGATAGGCACTGCCCGGATACTCATAGCCCAGCGCCGAACCGGTGAAGGCCATGTCCCAGTGGCGACGCGACACGCCCAGCGTACCGGCACCCATCATCACCAGGGTGAAGAACGCCATGCCCAGCCCGAACAGATAGGGCTGCCACCGCGCCAGGCCCTTCCAGATCACTTCCCGTTTGAACAGCGTCGGGATGAGGAAGTACGTCAGCGCCATGAATGCCAGCGTCGTGCCTACCACCACGGTCGCATGGAAGTGACCCGGGACATAGATGGTGTTGTGGATGATGATGTTGATCTGCTCCGTGCCCATCACCACGCCGGTGATACCGCCGAGGAAACCGAAACCGACCAGCGAGATGAACATCCCGGAGAAGACCGGGTTACTCCAGGGCGCCTTGCGGAGCCACTCGAACAGGCCCTTGTTGAGACCCTTGCGGCGCTGTGCAACCTCGATGGCGCCGGGCACGGTCAGGCCGTGAATCATGCTGGCCAGCACCGCCAGGTACATCGCGTAGCTGGTGTTGAAGATCTTCCACTCCGAGCTGACGCCCGGATCCACCAGCAGGTGATGCGCCGAGGCGAACTGCAGGAACAGGATGTACAGCAGAAAGGCACCACGACTGACGCGCTCCGACATCGGCCGCGCACCGAATACGACGGCGGCGATGAGGTACCACACGGACACGTGCGCGGCGACGTTGATCTGCTGCGAAGAGTGGCCCAGGCCCCACCAGATCAACCGGTACATCAGCGGATCGATGTGACTGATGTAGCCGATCGACCACATCCAGGTCGGCACCAGGATGATCGCGCCCGAGGCGATGGTGAATACCGCGATGATCGCCGCGGTGATCGCACCCATGGTCACCAGCGGTACCGAGCCCTCATAGGTGCGTTCCGCCTTGGCCACGACCAGCGTGCCGAAGAACACAAAGCAGCCGATCAGCGCGCCAACGGCGAACAGGATCAACCCGAGATAGAAATTCGGGTTGGCCGGCATCGGCACGTAGGACGTCATCATGACACTGGAATCGCCCTTGAGGATCGCCCAGTTGGTGGCCACTGCACCGATGATCATCAACGCGAAGGCCAACCAGGCGATGCGCGGCGTCGCTATGCGACAGCGCAACAGGGTCGAGGAACAGAAATACAGGATGGCGATTTCGAAGAAGATGAGCCAGAAGATCAGCATGTCGACGCCGTGCGCCGTCAGTGCCTGGTAGAACTCCATCGCTGGCAGCAGGTGCACTGCCGGCCAGCGCGTCAGCGCCACCAACAGAGCAAGAATACCGCCGATGAGCAGGAACACCACACCGGCGACGGCGTTGGCCTTGATCAACATCTCGGCGGGTTTGTTGTATTGCAGACCGGTGCTGGGACAGGTCCTGTACAGTGCGTTGGTTGCCATCGTCTCCCCCTTACTCAACGACGTAAATCTTGCCGAGCATCGTATGATGCCCGATGCCGCAATATTCATTGCAGACGATTGTGAACTCACCCGATGAGTCCGGCGTGACGGTGATCACCATCTCGTAACCCGGAATGACCTGCATGTTCACGTTGATGGGCTGCAGCGAGAAGCCATGCTGCCAGTCCATGGAGGAGAGGTGCAGGCGGTAGGTCTTATCGCGCTCCAGCTCCAGCAGTGGCCACCACTCCCACAGCCGTGCGATGAGATAGATATCGGAGTCCGCTGGCGGATGCACCACCGGGATCGCACGCTCGGTCTCGGTGCGCACCGTGTACTTGTCGACCATCTCCTGGGTCTTGGCCGCGAAACGCTCCGGCGTGGTGCGATAGGCCTCGTTGGAAATGTTCTGCTTGCCCACCACATGCCAGAACGGCATCATCGCGAACATGAACAAGCACCAGATCAGCGCCAGAACAATCCAGGCCCCCTCGACACGGTCGATCGGCTGTTTCCACCACAGTCGTTCGGCCGGTGGTTGCAGTGCACTCATGATATCTTCCCCTTTGGTGGTATGCCGTTTGCCGGTTCTTCTGGCGCTACGACGGATGGCTCGATTACGGTGCGATCGGGATGGTCACGATCTCCATCACGCCCCACAGAATGTAGAATACGGTCGGCATGACCACGCCAATGAACAGCAGCAGGAAGGGGTTGTCGAGCACCTTCTGCATCACCGGGATGTCAGCCTCGTCGTTGATTTGATCGGTCATGACACATCACCCTCCAAGATCTCGACTGCAACAGGTAGTTACGCTGGGACTCACGCCGGTAGCATAGAAACATGGGGTGGTACAACGACTTGATCTTGGTCAAGACGGAAAAGCCGATCGACAAACAAGGTGACATATGCAAATTATTAGTTATTTAACTGACTCTAATATTGGCTCGGACGCCGCCCGCGGCCGGCGCACACCGGGGTGGGCACGGCCCGCGCGGCGACTGCTGCTGGTCTCGACCCTGCTGCTGGCCGGCTGCGAGTCCGCGCCACAGCCCCCGGCCACGGTATTCGCCTTCGAGCGCCTCGATGAGACCGGCGCCGCGTACGCAGGTAGCGGCGATTTCGCCACCGCGCCCTGGCAGTGCGTGCGTGACCTCAATACCGGGCTGGTGTGGGAGATGAAGACCACCGCGGCCGGGCTGCATCATAGCGACAACACCTACAGCTGGTATGCCCCGGACAACGAACACCAGGACGGCCATGATTACCGCGGCACCCCGGACGGTGGTCAGTGCACGGGATCGGATTGCGACATCAGCGCCTATGTGCAGGCGGTCAATGCCGCGGGCTGGTGCGGCTTCAACGACTGGCGCATGCCGAGCAAGGACGAGTTTGCGACCATCAGCGACCCGCGACTGCCGCTCAAGCGCCCCACCATCGACGCCACATACTTTCCGGATACGCAGGTCGGTGAATACTGGACGGCGAACGACTACGCCTTCAAGTACGACGCCGCCTGGGCCTGGCATTTCGAGTTCTCGCACGATCGCGTCGATTGGAAGAAGACGCCGAAGTATGTGCGCCTGGTGCGTGGCACACTGCTACCGCCGATACCTGCAGCGCCCCCGGCCCCCTGAACGGATCCACATGACCCGTACTCTGACCCGCATCGCGGCCCTCGCTTTCGCGCTGGCCGTGTTGCTGATCGGCGTCAGCGCCTATATCCGCCTCGCCCAGGGTGGTCTCGGCTGTGCGCCCTGGCCGGACTGCTACGCCCTGCTCGGCGAGCCGCCACGGGCCTTCCCGGTCGCCAGCTTGCTGCATCGCGTCAGTGCCAGCCTGCTCGGCATACTGGTACTGTTGCTGACCGTGGGCGCATGGCGGCAACGGCAGGGCAGGATGCTGTCCATCGTCATCCTGGCAATCACCATCGCGCTCGCCGCGCTCGGCGTGCGCTCGGGCGGACTGCTCATGCCGGCGGTGGTACTGGGTAATTTCTTCGGTGGGTTGTTGCTGGCGACACTGCTCGGCGGATGGCTCCTGCGGGGACGCGGCACAGATACCGTGGCCATCCCGGGACGCGCGGCGCCGCTGGTGCTGCTCGTTCTCAGTGCTGCGGTCATCGCGACCGGCATCGGCAGCAGCGCCTTCTATGGCAACGCCGTCTGCCCGACGCTGTTCGACTGCGGCACGCTGCACTCGCCGCTGCAGCTGGGATGGTTCGAGCCGCTCGCGCTGGATGCCGGGCGGCACGTGGTCACGCCCGCCGGCGCCGCCACGCTGCAGTGGCTGCACCGACTGTCCGGTGTGGCACTGATGGCCGGATTCGCGCTGCTGTTGTTCACGCTGCGCCGCTATCGGGCCGGTGCCCTGGCAGGCCTGGCGGTGACCTCGATGGCTGTGTTGATCGGCCTGACCGCGACCGGCGGCGGCGTGCCGATCGCCGCGGCGGTCATCCACAGCCTGTCGGGGCTCGCCCTCATGCTGGTACTGCTGCCGATACTGCGACGCCGCCGGGGCACCCACCCGGGGCGGTGATTCAGCGGCACGGCCGTCCGATGAGGGGATAGCGGTATTGCTTGCCGGCCATGGCCTTGGCCAGACCGATGACGCCGAGCATCACCAGGGTCGTATGGCAGATGGAGAAATACAGTACCAGCATCACCCAGGTATAGGGCGCGTCGTAACCGCCCAGCAGCAGGATCAGCGCATTGACCGCCAACAGCAGAACCGCGGCCCACAGGCTCGCCGCCAGGGTCTGCGCCAGGTGACAGCGCGCCAGCAGCGGTGCCGTCCGTCGAAAGCGCACATACAACACCAGCAACCCGAAGAAGCCGAAGAAGGGTAGCACCAGCAGGTTGATCAGATACAACACCTCGGCACCAATCGCCAGCTCCTGCCCGGGCAGATCGTCGTTCCCTTCCTCATGGCCCGGGCCCTCGGTCATCACTCCTCCTGGGGATGCCGGCGCGGCAGCCGGCTCACCCCCCGGCCACCGCGAAGGCGATGGCGATCAAGCTACCGATGGCGAGCAGCCAGCCTGTCAGCAGCATCCGCCACATGGGTGCGCCGCGCCGCAGTTGCATGAAGTGGTCGACCACCAGGTGGCCCTTGATCAGCGCGATCAGCAGCACCGTGATCACCAGGCCCATGCCCTCGTAGCCCAGCACCCCCAGAGTGAACGTCGTCAGCGTCAGCGCGACCAGTATGAGCCAGGTGCGTGTTGCCCCTGCGGATGAGCGTTTCGGTGTGTTCATCGCATCACATACACCAGTGGAAAGAGGATCAACCACACCAGATCGACCATGTGCCAGTAGGACGCACCGGTCTCGACTCCAGCGTGCTCCGCGGGTGTGTAGTCGCCGCGGCCGGCCTTCACTGCCACCACGGTCAGGATCACCATACCCAGCAACACATGCATGAAATGAAAGAACGTCAGCGATAGATAAAACATGTAGAACGTGTTGGTGCTCAGCGTCACGCCGGCACTGACCGGGACGCTGAACTCGAACAGCTTGACCACGACGAACACGCCGCCCAGCGCGACCGCAGCCCACAACCAGCGCGCGCACTGCAGCGGCAGGCCGCTACGTACCGCCGTCACGCCGCGCACGACGAAATAGCTGCTGGTGATCAGCACCAGGGTGTTGATCATCCCCGCACGGGTGTCGAGAAGCTGCTGATAGGTATCGAACAGCTCGATATGTTTGAGACGGGTGAAGGCGTAGGCGGCGAAGAAGGCACCGAAGGTGAGCAGCTCGGCGAGGATGAAGAACCAGATGGCGAGATCACCCGGCGGCCCCGAGGGGCGTGGTTGGGCGTCTGCATCGGTGGTGTACGTCATGGTATCTGTCCGCTGACCTGAGGCGCCGAGGGTGTGCGGTGGCTGCCGGGGCATAGTGTATGCAGGAACCACGGTGAGAATGCAAATATGCCCCGACTCACGCGCCGCTCACCGCCCGGACCAAACCCCAGCCGCCGCGGCACACGGTACCTCGCGCCGATGGCGGCACACACAGCAGCCCCTCAGAGGCAGGTTCAACCGGAGGCGTAGAGATCGATACCGGCCGGCAGGCTCAGATCCATGCAGATGGGCAGGTGGTCGGACACCGGACAGTCGAGTACCCGCACGTTATTCACCTGCAAGGTCGGCGTCACCAGGATATGGTCGATGTTGCGGTTCGGCCGCCAGCTGGGGAAGGTGTTCAGCCCGTGTACCGGCTCGGTCATGAGCGTGCGGTTGATCAGAAACTCCATCTCGCGGCTGCGGGAATGGAAGTTCAGATCGCCCATCATCACCACGTTGCGATGCTGATTGACCAGCTCGGCGAGATAGGACAACTGCTGCAGCCGGGTGCGCCGCCCCAGCGCCAGGTGGACGATGAAAATCACCAGCGACTGTTCGCCGCGACCGAAACGCAGTGCCAAGGTGCCGCGCCCCCGGATGGGCCCGGGTAACTTGTGCTCGACGATCTCGGTGCAGCGGAAGCGCGAAAGTACGCCAATGGCATGCTGGGCGAGCGGCCCGATACGGCGGTTGGTCTGGTCGTACCAGAAGGGGAATTCGGCCCGGTCGGCAATATACTGGGTGAGGTTGACGAAGCTGCTGCGCAAGCTGCCCGCATCGACCTCCTGCAGGCCGACGATATCGAAGTCGTTGCTGAGCGCGGCAACCCGGTCGAGGTTGGTGAAGCGCTCGCCGTGCGGCAGCACGTGCTTCCAGCTCTGCGTCAGGTAGTGGTGGTAGCGCTTGGTGCTGATGCCGGTCTGGATGTTATAGCTGAGCAGCCGCAATGGCCGGCCAGGCGCTGGGGCGTCAGCCACCCGGGGCGAGGCGGTATGCGGGGTGGTCTGGATCATATGGGGCATACCAGATTCCCAAGTTTTTCGGTCAACTTCAAATTCTCCCTATAGTCCACTGGACAATCGATGATAGATACAATGGGGTCGGCGATGGCCTTTTTCAAGGTCGGCAGAAGATCGGCGGCACGCTCGATGCGGTAGCCCTTGGCGCCGAACGACTCGGCGTACTTGACGAAATCCGGGTTGCCGAAACGGACATGTGAGGCGCGTTTGAAATGACTTATCTGCTTCCAGTCGATCAGGCCGTAACCGCCATCGTTCCAGATCAGGATGACGATCGCCACCCCTAAGCGGACAGCGGTCTCGATCTCCTGGGAATTCATCATGAACCCGCCGTCGCCGGTAACGGCCACCACGGCCCGGTCGGGATACACGAGCTTAGCGGCAACGCTGCCGGGGACTGCAATGCCCATGCTGGCGAAACCGTTCGAAATCAGGCAGGTGTTGGGATACTCGCAACGGAACATCCGTGCCATCCACATCTTGTGGGCACCTACATCGCAGATGACGACATCCTCGAAGTTCAGCGCGGTGCGCAGATCCCAGATGATCTTCTGCGGCTTGACCGGGAAGCCCTCGTCCCGGGCGTACTGACCCATTTCCTTCACCAGCGCCTCGCGCAGGGCGCGCATCGGCTGACCCTGGTGCGGCGCTGCCAGTTCGGCGATGCGCAGCAGGCTGTGCTTGATGTCGCCGACCACGCCCACCTCGATCATGTAGCTGGCATCCACCTCGGCCGGACTGGCGTCGATGTGGATGATCTTGCGGTCACGGGTCGGGTGCCACAGGAAGGGATGATATTCGACCAGGTCGTAACCGATGCAGATGATCACGTCGGCACGCGAGAAACCACAGCTCACGTAGTCGTTGGCCTGCAGCCCGGCACTGCCCAGCGCCAGCGGATTCTTGCCGAACGGCACCACGCCCTTGGCCATGAAGGTGTTGGCGACGGGGATGTTGAGCCGGGCGGCGAAATCGGCGAGGTGTTTCCAGGCCCGCGCGCGGATCACACCGTTGCCGGCGAGGATGATGGGGTTGCGCGCCGCCGAGATGACCTCGGCGGCATACTCGACGCGATCGCGGGCCGGTTCCGGCGCCACCGGATGGTGCACGGGCAATGGCACATCATCGATGACCATCTTGGCGATGTTCTCGGGAAACTCGATGAAGGCTGCGCCGGTCTTCTCGGCCTGGGCGAGCTTGAAGGCCTTGCGCACCACCTCGGGGATGATGTTTGGCGTCAGCAGGCGCGAGGAATACTTGGTGATGGGCTGGAACATCTGTTCCAGATCCAACACTTGGTGCGACTCCTTGTGCAGCCGGTTGGTGTCGGCCTGGCCGGCGATGGCGACCAACGGCGCATGATCCATATTGGCGTCGGCCACGCCCGTGACGAGGTTGGTGGCGCCCGGCCCCAGCGTCGCCAGGCAGACACCCGCACGGCCGGTCAGCCGGCCGTACACGTCGGCCATGAAGGCCGCGCCCTGTTCGTGCCGGCAGGTGACGAACTGGATGGAGGAATCCAGCAGGGCGTCCATGACATCGAGATTCTCCTCGCCCGGTACGCCGAACACGAATTCGACGCCCTCGTTCTCGAGGCATCTGATGAACAGTTCCGCGGCCTTCATGGTGTTGTCCTTAAACGTGCGCACGGGTGACGATCCGTCCGCCGGTCCGCCGGTGGATGCGAACGGCCTCGTCGTCCGTGAGTCCAGGCGCGGTGCGGCGTCCGCTGCCGGCCCGGGTCAGCGCGCCTCACGTTCCTTGGCGACCAGCTCGCCGGCCACCTTGAGCATGCCTTCGTGGCTGCCGGCCTCGCTGGCGGAAGTGCGATACTTGCCGTTGATGACCAGGCTGGGCACACCGCTGATGCCGTAGCGCTGGGTCATCTGGCGCGCCCGATTGATCTTGGCGGCCACGCCAAACGACTTGAAGGTCTTGCGGAATTCAGCCTCGTCCACGCCCTGCTGTACGAAGAACCGGGCCACCGAGTCCTCGGTCTCGAAGCGCTGGTTCTTCTCGTGGATCGCCTTGAACAGCGGCGTGTGAATCTTGTCCAGCACACCGAGCAGTTCGGCGGTGTAGTAGGCGCGTGCCAGGATCTCCCAGCGCGGACTGAGGATCGCCGGCATGCGCACGAACTGCACGTCATCCGGCTGTTTCTTCACCCAGGCCTGCAGCTCGGGTTCGAAGTGATAGCAGTGTGGGCAGCCGTACCAGAACAGCTCCACCACCTCGATCTTCTGCGGATCGGCCGTCGGCTGCGGCGCCGCCAGCGTCACGTAGTCGATGCCCTCGGCCAGAGAGTCGGACCGTGCCGGCGTAATGGCCATCACCCCCAACCCAAGCAACAACCCCAGCAGCGCAAGAAAACGTTTCATCTGCAGTCCTCAGTTAATGCCCGAAAATGTTCGTTGACCACGGAATCTGCCCGGAAGGATACGGGAAAACAGCACTATAACTGCCCGGGGCCATGCCGCCCGGCAGGCCGCGGGGTGTCAAGCATACGATTTTTCCGTGCCCGTCCGCGGATTCCGTGGCCAAAAGACCTTCTGTCTACAGCTCCCCGTACGAGTGCAGGCCGGACAGGAACATGTTCACACCGAGGAAGGCGAACAGGGTGACGAACAGACCGCCGATTGCCCACCAGGCCATCGGTGTGCCGCGCCAGCCCTTGGTCAGGCGCATGTGCAGCCAGGCGGCGTAGTTCAACCAGACGATCAGCGCCCAGGTCTCCTTCGGATCCCAGGACCAGTAGCCGCCCCAGGCCTCGGCCGCCCACAGCGCGCCGAGGATCGTCGCCACGGTGAAGAAGGCGAAGCCGAGCGCGATCGACTTGTACATGACGTCGTCGAGCATCTCCAGGCTCGGCAGCACGCTGCCGGTACCGCCACCCGGCCGTTGCTCCTGGCGATGGCGGAACAGGTAGGCGACGCCGACCATCGATGCCAGCGCGAAGCCGCCGTAGCCGACGAAGTTCGCCGGTACGTGGATCTTCATCCAGTAGCTCTGCAGCGCTGGCACCAGCGGCTGAATCTCGTGCGCACCGCGGTCGAAGGTGTACCACAGCAGGAAGCCCACCGCCGCCGAGATCACCAGCAGTACGAAGCCGCCCAGTGCGCGGGTGTGATAGCGACCTTCGTAGAACAGATAGAGCAGCGCCGTGATGACCGAAAACAGGATGAAGACTTCATAGAGGTTGCTGACGGGGATGTGACCGACGTCGTGGCTGATGAGATAGGACTCGCGCCAGCGCACCATCAAACCCACAAAGCCCATGGTCGTCGCCGACCAGGTCAGCGCCGTGCCGACCTTGCTGACGAACTCCGAGCGTGCGAACAGACCGATGAAATACGCCGCGGTCGCCAGCACATAGAGGGCGCTCATCCACATGATCGCCGACTGGCTGGAAATGAGGTACTTCAGGAAGAAACTGGTCTCGGCTGTGGCGAGGCTCCCCCCGTACAGGCTGATAGCCACCAGGCTCAGCACGGTCACCGCCAGGGAGTACGGACGCATCGGCTTCCAACCCCAGCCCATGGCGACCAGGGTGAGTGCCGAACCGGCGAGGATGCCGATCTCGTAGCCGTCCATCAGCCCGGCATAATACACATAGGCATAGGCGCTGCCGGCGACCACGAGCAGCGCCCAGATCCAATCGAAGCCGCTCAGTCGCCGCCACAGCGCGCGGTCGTCGAACTGGTTGAGCATTTCATCTTGCGTGACTGACATGGCAATTTCTCCCCTCGGCATCAACGACGGCCAACGCCTTCCCGGATCGGGGCCGGACAGAGTGTACCCCGATCCATTGAACTCAACCTGAACGGAGACGCACGTCCAGGGCCTGGATCAGCCGCTCGAACTGCCGGCGGAAGTCCCGCTGGTCGCGGTTGCCAGACCCCGCGAACAGGACCTCGGTGTGGCCGTCGCGCTCCTGCAACCTGACCCACAGCCGCCGGTGGCTGATATAGAACATTACGAAAACCCCTGCAATCAACAGGGTAAAACCCAGGTACACGATATTCTTGCCGGGTGCTCGCGCGATTTGCAACCCGGAGGCTTGGACGTGTTCGAAGCTGTTTAGTTGCAGGAAAAATGGTGATCCATAGCGCGGCAGCACGGCCAGGGCGTTGATGGCATCGTCGTAGAACTGGGCGTCGCGCTCGCTCACCCCGTCGCTCAGGTCCACGCCCTCGGCGTCCAGCACCTCGAAATAGAGGGCCGTCAGGACATTCCGCAAGACCTTGATATAGGCGTCCAGCACCTCGCCACGCCGCTCCTCGGGCACGGTCTGCTCGACCTGGGCGGCAACGGCGTCGAAGCCGCCGCGCGCGAACAGGCCCACCAGGCGCTGCATGGTGGTGGCGACCTCCTGGACGAGCGGGGCGTTGTCCGTCGGCGTCTCGCCGAAGGTCTCGCGGGTGGTCTGCAGCGCGACCGCCGCCACCCGCGCCTGATCCCGCAGCAGGGCGTTGAAGTGTACGAAGCGGCCCAGTCCGCCCTGCGGATCGGCCGGCAGGTGCAGGTACGAGAACGGCTCCGCGACCGAGGACCGCACGCCGCTCAGGAAGAACGGCCGGCCATCGAACTCCACCGGCAGCATGTAGTTCTCGTATTCGCGCGCCTCACCGGCGGCGTTACGCAACTTGAAGGTGAAGTTGGGCCCGAAATTGCGGAAGCGCTTGCCGGAGCCCTCGTCGGCTGGATTGATGTTGAACAGCCGGAAATCGTCCAGTTCCAGTGTCACCGGACCCTGACTGGTGTCGATCTTGAGGTTGTCGAATACCGCGCCTTCGAATGTCTGGCTGGCCACCGTCGCGCGGCCGAGGCCCCAGGCGTCGAATTTCATGCGCGTGCCGCCATCACTGAAGCTCGCCTGGTAGATCGCATAGCCTTTGTAGATCAGCGGATGATTCACGGCGATGGTGGCCTCGAGCGGCGGTTCGCCCGGCTCCGTGATCACCAGATCACTCTCGAACGACTTCGGCTGGCCGGACTCGTAATGCTCGATGCGGAAATCCCGGAGCTCGATGGAGAATGGCAGTGGCTGCACCAGGTAGCCGTCGCGCAGCCGCAGGAACAGGAT
>JAIOJV010000124.1 GCA_019911805.1 Gammaproteobacteria bacterium | reverse complement strand
TCGGGAACTGGGATTCGGGGGTCGGGATTCGGGATTCGGGGGTCGGGGGCGTTGAATCGTCAGGCAGTGCCGGCCGGCGGCAGGTCCCAGTCCTGCCAGACGGGGACGCAGCCTTCGGGCAGCGGCGGGATCCGGCCGAGTTCCACCCAGGGGTTTTCCGGGCCATGATAATCGGAACCGCGCGAGGCCTTGAGCTGCAGACCGCGCGCGATGCCGGCCATGCGTTCGGTATCGTCACGGCTGTGGCTGCCCGAAACCACCTCCAGGGCCGTGCCGCCGCAGGCCTTGAACTCCTGCAGCAGCCGCCGCAGTTTGGTGCCGGTCAGCGGATAGCGGGCCGGATGCGCCAGCACCGCCTCGCCACCGGCGCCACGGATCCAGTCGACGGCCTGCGCCAACTCCGCCCATTCGCCGGGCACATAACCGGGCTTGTTGCGCACCAGAAACTTCTTGAAGACCTCGCGCAGGCTGCGGGCGCGCCCGCAGGCCACCAGGAAGTGGGCGAAATGTGTGCGGCTCAGGATGCGGCCGTGGGCGAAGCCCTGCGCACCCGCATACGCACCCGGAATACCGGCCTTCTCCAGACGCCGCCCGATCTCCTCGGCGCGCCAGTCGCGGAAGACCTGCAATGTGGCCAGTCCGGCCCGCAGCGCGGCGTTCTCCGGATCGACGTTCAGGCCGACGATGTGTACCGTGAGGCCGCTCCAGGTGACCGACACCTCCACGCCGCAGACCAGGCGCAGCGGCAGCCCGGCCGCCGCCGCCCGCGCCTCGGCCAGCCCGTCGAGGCTGTCGTGGTCGGTCAGCGCCAGCACGTCGATGCCGGCGGCATGGGCGCGGCGCACCAGCTCGGCGGCGGCGAGGCTGCCATCCGAGGCGGTCGAGTGGGTGTGCAGGTCGTAATGCAAGGACATCCGCACAGTGTACCCGATCAGCGCCGGTCGGCGCGCATGAGTGGGCCGGACACCCTGGCGGACACTTCCAATAGATACGTCAGGGTTAATGGGACTTGCTTAAACCATTATCTTGGCCACGGAATCCACGGAACAACACGGAAAAAGACTCATTAAATATAAAACCCGGAGGCTCGATCTTGAGTGATGATCCTGAGTTTACCTGTTGAATTCATTTCGTATTGTTCTGGAATTCCGTGGCCATTTTTCCAAGGTATCGGTTTCAGTACACACCATTCACCCCAGGCTCGTCGGCGCTGCGCGTCCCGGTCGCGGCGGCCGGGCAAAGTGCGGTACCATGCGCGTCCGCAACTGAAATGGTTTTTTTTTGTCAACTGATTGGGACACTGCACCGGGCCTCCTTCTGAACAACGCCGACACTCCGACCGCATGAAACTCCTCTACGACTTCTTTCCCATCCTGCTGTTCTTCGTCGCCTACAAGCTCTATGGCATCTATGTGGCGACGGCCACCGCCATCATCGCCACGGTGCTGCAGGTCGCGCTGTTCTGGCTGCGCCATCGCCGCGTCGAGAAGATGCACGTGATCACCCTCGCCATCATCGTGCTGTTCGGTGGTGCGACCCTGCTGCTCCGGGATCCGGTCTTCATCAAATGGAAGCCCACGGTCGCCTACTGGCTGTTCGCCGCGGTGTTCCTCGGTAGCCAGTTCATCGGCGCCAAATCGCTGGCCGAACGCATGATGGGCCACGCCATCCAGACCACGCGCGCCGTCTGGCGCCGGCTGAATCTGGCCTGGGTGGTGTTCTTCGTCGTCATGGGCGTGGTCAATCTCTACGTCGCCTATCACTACTCGGAAGAGACCTGGGTGAACTTCAAGCTGTTCGGACTGATGGGTCTGACGTTCGTGTTCGTGCTCGCCCAGGGCCTGATACTGGCGCGCTTCATCGAAGACGGACCCGACCTGGAGAAATGATGCTCTACGCCATCATCAGCCGCGATGTCGACGACAGTCTGCAGCGGCGCCAGGACGCGCGCCCGGCGCACCTCGCACGCCTCGAGGCCCTGCGCGATGCCGGCCGCCTGGTGCTGGCCGGCCCGCACCCGGCCATCGACAGCAACGACCCCGGTCCCGCCGGCTTCACCGGCAGCCTGGTGGTGGCGGAATTCGAATCCCTGCAGGCAGCCCGCACCTGGGCGGATGCCGATCCCTATCTCGAGGCCGGCGTCTACGCCGGCGTGACCGTGAAACCCTTCAAGAAGGTATTACCCTGATGAGTACAACCCGTGTGGACCTGATCCGCGAACGCCTGACCGCCGCGTTCGCCCCGACCCACCTGGACATCCAGGACGATTCCGCCAAGCACGCCGGTCATGCCGGCGCACGCGCCGGTGGCGGCCATTTCCGGGTGCGCATCAACGCCGCGGCCTTCGCTGGCAAGTCGCCGATCGAGCGTCACCGCATGGTCTATGCGGCGCTCGGCGACGCCATGCGCAACGACCTCATCCACGCCCTCAGCATCGAGGCCGACGCGCCCGACGCCGGCTGACCGCGTACCACCCGCGCCGATCTCCGGCGCCCAACCCAACAAAAGGAATGAACTGCATGAACATTCGCTTCGCCCCGCCGGTACTCGCGGCCCTGCTGCTCGGCCTGGGCCTGAACACTGCCGCCGCCCAATCGAACGGCGACGCCGTAGTCGCAACCGTCAACGGCCAGCCCATCACCCAGGAGATGCTGGATATCTATTCCCAGCAGCGCATGCGCAACGGCGGCCCGCCGCCGCAAGACCCCGCCACCCCGCTGAACGAACTCGTCGACATCGAACTCGCGGTGCAGGACGCCGAAAAGCAGGGCATCGATAAGCGTCCCAACGTCGTCAAACAGCTGGAGTGGCAGCGTCGCAGCCTGCTGGTCGGCGTGAGCATGCGCGACTATATCGCTGCGCACCCGGTCAGCGAGGAGGAACTCAAAAAGGCCTACGACGAAAGTGTCAAGGGGCACAGCGGCAAGGAGTACCACGCCCGTCACATCCTGGTCGAGACCGAAGACGAGGCCAAGGACATCATCAAGACCCTCGGCAAGGGTGGCGATTTCGCCGAACTCGCGAAGACCCGGTCGAAAGACCCGGGCAGCGGTCAGCAGGGCGGTGATCTGGGCTGGTTCGGCAGCAACCAGATGGTCAAGCCGTTCGCCGATGCCGTCGCCGGCATGAAGAAGGGTGCGATTTCCAAGAAGCCGGTGCAGTCGCAGTTCGGCTGGCACGTGATCCAGCTCGAAGACACGCGCGACGTGGCGCCGCCTACGTTCGACAGCCAGAAAGCTCAGCTGCAGATGCAGCTGCAGAACAAGCGCGTCGACGACTATATCGCCGAACTGCGCAAGAGCGCGAAGATCGACATCAAGAAGTGATCGCGCTGCCGGGGCCTGCCTCGCCGCAACGGATGCGGTGGGCGGTCCCGGTGGGGCACCGTCACCCTGCCCCGCTCGTCAGCTCGGTGACGAGCCCTCGCGCCGCACGGTCTGCTGCCCCGGCTGCGCGTCCCCGCCGATGAATGCGCACAGCAGTGGTTCCCGATCCCGCCGTGGGATCTGATAGATCACCATGCCGCCGCTGCGGGCGATACGCTGATGGGGGTACCTGCCGAGCAGCGCCGCCGACACCGATTCCACCGGTCGATCGGTCACCCGCTCCCGGCGTACGCTCGCAATCCGCTGCGTTGCAGTCTCGCCGTCATCCTCACTGCCCATCAAGGCATTGCCACCCGCGGCCAGATACACATCGAGACACTGGCCGTCATCCTCGCGGTTATCCAGCACGATGCAGCCGTCACGCCCGACCGTCAGCCAGTAGCGGGCCTGCGAACCCAACTGGTGCATCTTGCAGCCGGTGATGGCGCACTGGGCGAAGACCTCTTCGACCAGTTCATCGGGTGAGTCGATGCCGCCGCAGTGCAGCGAGATCCGCGTGTAGCGCCCGGGACGCAGGCTGAGATCGTTGCCCGCCTCCACCTGTACATGCTCGACCTCGATCGGCAGGCGGGCGTCGCCCGCCGTGGCCCGACCGGCCTTGGCGAGCATGCGCCCGACCACCCGGCGCAGCTGCAGGCTGTCGATGGGGGTCGGCCGCAAGGCATTGCGCACCCCCTGAGCCGAACCGCGCACCTCGCCCGCCCGACGCCCGACGGGTGCAGGGGCGGCCGCGCCCCGTGGTGTCGGCATGGACGGCACCGACGGTGGCACGGGCGCTGCAGCCTCCGGGGTGCCGCCGCGCAGCGCCCGCAGCTCGTCCATCACGGCCTCGAGGGCCGCGTCGACGCGCGTCAGGCGGTCGTCCACCGTGTGCTCACGGGCCGCGAGCGGCGCGGACGACAAGCGCGATACCCGGTCGGCTGGCTGCTCGGCTGGCTGCTCGGCTGGCTCGGCGACTGGTCGGCCGGATTCCGGGGGCGCGGCAGTCACAGGCGGAGTGGCGGTGGGTGGCGCGGGCGCGACCTCCTCACCGGTCATGCGCGCCCAGAAGGCGGCGATCCCGCCCGCCGCCGTTGTCGGTGGCGGGCCGGTCAGCAGCCGCTCCGCCAGGTGCTGAATGGCGGTGCCGGCCGGACCCTCCGGATCGAGCACCGTCACCGGCAGCTGCTGGTGGGCCGCCTCCGCAACCCGCGGATCGGCCGGCACCCAGCCGAACAGCTCCAGCTCGATGCCCTGATAGACACGCACCACCTCCCGAAATTTCCGGTAGGTCTGCTGCGCCTGCTGCTCGGACTGGGCGAGATTCACCAGCACGCGCAATTGCCCCGCGTAGCCGTCGTGCAGCAGCAGCTTCACCAGCGCATAGGCTTCCGTGAGCGCGCTGGGTTCCGGCGTGACCACCAGCAGGACCTCCGGGGCGGCACGCAGAAAACCCAGTTCGGTGCGTCCGGCCCCGGCCGAGGTATCGAGCACCATCAGATCGTAGTCGGCCAGTGCGAGGAACTCCCCGCCCAGGCGGCGCAGCGCCCCCGGGCCCAGGTCGGCCATTTCCGCCACGCCGGAGCTGCCGGGGATGATATCGACGGCGAAGGTGTCGCGAATGACGATGTCGCGCAGATGATGGGTCCCGGCGATGACGTCGCCGAGCTGGTGCCTGGGGCTGAGTCGGAGGAGCAGATTGACGTTGGCGAGACCGAGATCGGCGTCGAACAGGCAGGTGCGCACGCCCCGCCGGGCGCACTGGAGCGCCAGGTTGACGCTCAGGTGGGTCTTGCCAACCCCACTCTTACCGCTGGTCACTGCGATGATACGTGTCATACCTCGCCGCCCGCGGGGCGCCCGCCTTCATCCGTTCGGCCGACCGCCACGCTGAATTATTGTTATGGCATGCGGGCATGGTAACGCCGCGACAAATTTCTGGCAATGCACCCGTCGCGCGCGGTCCACCCGCCCCGGTACTGAGGAGCGCACGGCGGGGTCTGACAAACGGCAACGATGGATGGGGGGACGCGCGCCGCTCAGCCCAGCAGGCGACTGTGCTGCTCGATGAATTCGCGCACGAAATGCGCCGGGCGCGCACTGCCGAACCGGCCGCGCTCCTCGCCTTCTTCGATCAACAGAATAGTGGGGAAACCACGCACCCGGTAACGTCCGGCGATCTTCATATTGTCACCGTCGTCGACCTCGACCTTCACCAGCGCCAGCCTGCCCGCGAACTCCGCGGCGAGCTTCTCCAGGATCGGCGCGATCACCAGGCAGGGCGGACACCACTCCGCCCACAGGTCGACCAGCACCGGCCGCTCGTGCGAGGCCTGGATGACCAGCTCCTCGAAGGTCCCGAGCGAGGCATTGTAGACGTGCGGTTTGGACATGGGGATGCGGGGTGGCCACAAAGGGGCGTGTTATACCAGCCCACCCGGTGACTGCCAAGCCGGCCGGGTCGTGGTTTGACTTCGCGTCTGCCGGCGGTACTCTAACCCACAAACTAAAAGTGGTCGAAAAAAAGTCGCATCAGACTGAAAAATAATTTCAGCCCCGGAAACACACACAAGGCTGCGTTGTTGTGTGATTCCGTGGCCATTGCAGTTTTAACATCAAGGGGAGGGAACGGCCCGTGCCACCGGACGATGGTGCGCCTTGGCCGGCTCGAGCGATGGACAAACTCACGCGGCTCTACACCCTGCACACGCTCTTTCGCAGCCGTCGCCTGCCCGTACCCCTGACGGCCATACGCGAGGAACTGGATTGCTCGGAGCGCACCGCCCGCCGCGCCATCGCCGAGCTGCGGGACCAACTCCGGGCCCCCATCGAATACGACCGCGAACGCAACGGCTTCCAGTACGCCGGCCCCGAGCGCGACCGCTTCGAACTGCCGGGGCTGTGGTTCCGTCCCGACGAACTCTACGCCCTGCTCACCTCGCACCAGCTCCTGGACGCCCTCCAGCCCGGCCTGTTCGCGCCCTATATCGCGCCAATCCGCGACCGGCTGAAGTCCCTGCTCGCCCACCACGATGCCGGCCATGCCGACTTCGGCCGCCGCATCCGCCTGCTGCAGATCGCCGCGCGCCCTGCCGACCTCGATGTCTTCCGCACCCTCGCCACCGCCGTCATGGCCCGCCGGCGCCTGCGCCTGCTCTACCATGGGCGCGAACGCGACACGACCACCGAGCGCACCGTCTCCCCCCAGCGGCTGGTGTACTACCGCAGCAACTGGTATCTGGACAGCTGGTGCCACCTGCGTGAGGCCTTCCGGCATTTCTCCCTCGACCGCCTCCACACCGTCGAAACCCTGGCCGAACCCGCCCGCGAATTCCCCGACGACGAACTCGATCGCCACTTCGCCGGTGCCTACGGCATCTTCGCGGGCGAACCCAGCGCCACCGCCACGCTGCGCTTCACCCCGTCCGCCGCCCGCTGGGTCGCGGACGAACAATGGCACCCGCAGCAGGCAGGCCGCGTCCTGGACGACGGCGGCTACGAACTGAAAGTACCCTACGGCCGACCGGAGGAATTGGTGATGGACATCCTGAAATACGGCCCGGAGGTGGAGGTGATCGGACCCGCCGACCTGCGGGAGCGGGTGGCGCAGGCACTCCGGGCGGCGACGTCGAGCAGATGCAGGATCAGCGGG
>JAIOJV010000123.1 GCA_019911805.1 Gammaproteobacteria bacterium | reverse complement strand
CCTGCGGGTGTGGTGCCGACCTGCCCGGATCCCGGATCCCGGATCCCGAATCCCGAATCCCGAATCCCGAATCCCGAATTCCAACTCCTGACAGGAGACGACATGAAAGACTTATTGAATCTCGTAAAGCCCACCGGTCAGGTCGAGGACTTCGATGCCATCCGCATCGGCCTCGCCTCCCCGGACATGATCCGCTCCTGGTCCTACGGTGAGGTCAAGAAGCCGGAGACCATCAATTACCGCACCTTCAAGCCGGAGCGGGATGGCCTGTTCTGTGCCAAGATCTTCGGGCCGGTGAAGGACTACGAGTGCCTGTGCGGTAAATACAAGCGTCTCAAGCACCGCGGTGTGGTCTGTGAGAAATGCGGTGTGGAGGTCACGCTGGCCAAGGTGCGCCGTGAGCGCATGGGTCACATCGAGCTGGCCAGCCCCGTCGCCCATATCTGGTTCCTGAAGTCGTTGCCTTCGCGCATCGGCCTGCTGCTCGATATGACCCTGCGCGACATCGAGCGTGTATTATATTTCGAAGGTTTCGTGGTCATCGATCCGGGCATGGTCACCACCCTGGAGCGCAACCAGCTGCTATCCGACGAGGCCTATCTCGAGGCCCTCGAGGAGAATGGCGACGAGTTCGATGCGCGCATGGGTGCCGAGGCGGTGTTCGAGCTGCTGCGCAGCATGGACCTGCAGGTCGAGGCGGCCAAGATCCGCGACGACATCGCCGCCACCAACTCTGAGACCAAGCTCAAGCGTCTGGGCAAGCGCCTCAAGCTGATCGAATCCTTTCTGGATTCCGGCAACAAGCCGGAATGGATGATCATGGAGGTGCTGCCGGTGCTGCCGCCGGAGCTGCGTCCGCTGGTGCCGCTGGATGGCGGTCGCTTCGCGACTTCGGATCTGAACGATCTGTATCGCCGCGTCATCAACCGCAACAACCGCCTCAAGCGTCTGCTCGAGCTGAATGCGCCGGACATCATCGTGCGCAATGAGAAACGCATGTTGCAGGAGGCCGTCGATGCGTTGCTCGACAACGGCCGTCGCGGTCGCGCCATCACCGGTACCAACAAGCGCCCACTGAAATCCCTGGCCGACATGATCAAGGGCAAGCAGGGTCGCTTCCGTCAGAACCTGCTCGGCAAGCGCGTCGACTACTCCGGCCGTTCCGTGATCGTGGTCGGTCCGGCGCTCAAGCTGCATCAGTGCGGGCTGCCCAAGCGTATGGCACTGGAGCTGTTCAAGCCGTTCATCTTCTCGAAACTGCAGCGCCGTGGCCTGGCCACCACCATCAAGGCGGCCAAGAAACTGGTGGAGCGTGAGGGTGGCGAGGTGTGGGATATCCTCGAAGAGGTGATCCGCGAGCATCCCGTGCTGCTCAACCGCGCGCCGACCTTGCATCGTCTGGGTATTCAGGCATTCGAGCCGGTGTTGATCGAAGGCAAGGCCATCCAGCTGCACCCGCTGGTCTGCGCCGCGTTCAACGCCGACTTCGACGGCGACCAGATGGCTGTGCATGTGCCGCTGTCGCTGGAGGCGCAGCTGGAAGCACGCACGCTGATGATGTCCACCAACAATATTCTATCGCCTGCCAACGGCGAGCCGATCATCGTACCTTCGCAGGACGTGGTGCTGGGCCTGTACTACATGACCCGCGAGCGCGTCAATGCCAAGGGCGAGGGCATGGCCTTCGCCGATCTCAACGAAGTGCATCGCGCCTATGACAGCCGCGTGGTCGAGCTGCATGCCAAGGTCAAGGTGCGCATCACCGAGAATGCCCTGGACGACGACGGCCAGATGCACACTGTGACCAAGCGTGTCGATACGACCGTTGGTCGCGCGCTGTTGTTCGAGATCCTGCCGGCCGGTCTGCCGTTCGAGCTGGTCAACCGCGACATGGTCAAGAAGGCTATCTCGGGTCTGATCAACGCCTGCTACCGCCGTGTCGGTCTGAAGGAGACGGTGATCTTCGCCGATCAGCTCATGTACACCGGCTTCGCCTACGCGACGCGCGCCGCCATATCCTTCGGCGTGAACGATATGGTCATTCCGGAGGAGAAGTCGCCGATCCTGAGTCGTGCCGAGACCGAGGTGAAGGAGATTGAGAACCAGTATGTCTCCGGTCTGGTCACCAACGGCGAGCGCTACAACAAGGTCGTCGATATCTGGTCGCGTACCAACGATCAGGTCGCCAAGGCGATGATGGAGAAACTCGGCACCGATCTGGTCAAGGATCGTGAAGGCAAGGATGTCAAACAGCCGTCTTTCAACTCCATCTACATGATGGCCGACTCCGGCGCCCGTGGCAGTGCCGCCCAGATCCGTCAGCTCGCCGGTATGCGCGGCCTGATGGCCAAGCCGGACGGTTCCATCATCGAGACTCCCATCACCGCGAACTTCCGCGAAGGTCTGGATGTATTGCAGTACTTCATCTCGACCCACGGTGCCCGTAAGGGTCTGGCGGATACGGCGCTGAAGACCGCCAACTCCGGTTACCTGACCCGCCGCCTGGTCGACGTGGCACAGGACCTGGTGGTGACCGAGGTCGATTGCGGCACCGAACAGGGGCTGGTCATGACACCCATCGTCGAGGGTGGCGATGTGGTCGAGCCGCTGCGCGAGCGCGTGCTGGGCCGCGTAGTGGCCACCGACACCTATGTGCCGGGCAGCGATACGCTGGCCGTCGCGGCCGGCACCTTGCTGGACGAGAAGTGGGTCGACCAGCTGGAGCAGCTGGGCGTCGACGAAATCCGGGTGCGTTCAGCCATCACCTGCGAGACCCGTTACGGCGTGTGCGCGCAGTGCTACGGTCGCGACCTGGCGCGCGGCCACCGCGTCAATAACGGTGAGTCCGTCGGTGTCATCGCGGCGCAGTCCATCGGTGAGCCGGGCACGCAGCTGACCATGCGTACCTTCCACATCGGCGGCGCGGCCAGCCGTGCGGCGACCGTCAACAGCGTCGAGGTCAAATCGGCCGGCACCATCCGTCTGCACAACGTGAAGACGGTGACCAACCGTGACGGCCATCTCGTGGCGGTATCACGTTCCGGTGAACTCGGTGTGAACGATGCGAACGGCCGCGAGCGCGAGCGCTACAAGATACCGTACGGCGCGGTCATCTCGGCCTATGACGGCGATGCCTGCGAGGCCGGGCAGTTGGTCGCGAGCTGGGATCCGCACACCCACCCGATCGTCACCGAGGTGGCCGGCCGGGTGCGCTTCAGCGACTTCGTCGAGGGTGTCACGGTCAACCGCAGCACCGACGAGATGACCGGTCTGTCGAGCCTGGTCATCAGCGATCCGAAACAGCGCGGTTCCAGCAGCAAGGATCTGCGCCCGATGGTGAAGCTGCAGGACGAGAACGGCGATGAGTTGAAGATCGCGGGCACCGACATGCCGGCGCACTACTTCCTGCCGTCCGGCGCCATCGTCGGTCTCGAAGACGGTTCCGGGGTGGAGGTCGGCGATGTCGTCGCCCGCATTCCGCAGGCGTCCTCGAAGACCCGCGACATCACCGGCGGTCTGCCGCGTGTCGCCGATCTGTTCGAGGCGCGCAAGCCCAAGGACCCGGCGATCCTGGCGGAGATCTCCGGCACGGTCAGTTTCGGTAAGGACACCAAGGGCAAGCAGCGCCTGGTGCTCACCGATGCCGAGGGCAACCAGCACGAGGAGCTGATCCCGAAGTGGCGCCATGTCACCGTGTTCGAGAACGAGCATGTGGAGCGCGGCGAGACGGTGGTCGACGGCGAGCCCAATCCGCATGACATTCTGCGTCTGCTGGGCGTGACGGTGATGGCGGAGTATCTGGTCAAGGAGATCCAGGATGTCTACCGGCTGCAGGGCGTGAAGATCAACGACAAGCACATCGAGGTGATCATTCGCCAGATGCTGCGCAAGGTCGAGATCAGCAGCGCTGGCGATACCCGCTTCCTCAAGGGCGAGCAGGCCGAAAAGCCCCGCGTCCTGGAGGAGAACGAGCGGGTCACCGGCAAGGACGAGACGCCGGCGCTGTACGAGCCCATGCTGCTCGGTATCACCAAGGCGTCGCTGGCGACCGAGTCCTTCATCTCGGCGGCCTCCTTCCAGGAGACCACCCGTGTCCTCACCGAGGCTGCGGTCCGGGGGCTGCGCGATGACCTGCGCGGCCTGAAGGAAAACGTCATCGTCGGCCGGCTGATCCCGGCAGGCACGGGCCAGGCCTACCATGCCGAACGCCGCCGCCGCCGCCAGCCGGAAGAGGTGGTGTTCACCGCCTCCGCGGACAGCAGTTCGACGGAGCACGTGACGGAATCCTGACGTCGGTAAAGAAGGCCCCGTCCAGTCTGTCGAGCGCCGGAACGCTTGGCGCTTGACAGGGTGTAGGGGCCTCTCTACAATTGCGCCTCTTTACGACAGGCCGGGTACCCAAAACCGGCCTGTCGTTTGTTTTCAGGTCGCTCGAAATCCCGACTGTATTCAAAGCGTAAGGCGATTTTTCATGGCAACAGTCAATCAGTTAGTGCGCAAGCCGCGCAAGCACAAGACGGAAAAGAGCGGCGTACCGGCGCTGGAATCGTCTCCGCAGAAGCGCGGCGTCTGCACGCGTGTGTACACGACCACGCCGAAGAAGCCGAACTCCGCGCTGCGCAAGGTCGCCCGCGTCCGGCTGACCAACGGCTATGAAGTGGCTTCTTATATCGGTGGCGAGGGCCACAACCTGCAGGAGCACTCGGTGGTGCTGATCCGCGGCGGTCGCGTCAAGGACCTGCCCGGCGTGCGCTACCACACGGTGCGCGGCAGCCTGGACGCCTCGGGTGTCGACAAGCGTCGCCAGGGCCGCTCCAAGTACGGCGCCAAGCGTCCCAAGTCCTGACGGGCCACTGGGCCGAGTCGGTTGCAACGAACAGGAATGTATCGCGATGTCGAGAAGAAAGTCAGCTGAGCGTCGAGAGATTCTGCCGGACCCCAAGTACGGCAACGAGATGCTCGCCAAGTTCATGAATATGGTCATGGAGTCGGGCAAGAAGTCGGTTGCCGAGCGCATCGTCTACGGCGCGCTGGATCAGGTCGCCGGCAAGGGTGTTGCCGATCCCATGGACGCCCTCACCAAGGCGCTGGACAACGTGCGACCCATGGTCGAAGTGAAGTCCCGCCGCGTCGGTGGTGCGACGTATCAGGTGCCGGTCGAAGTACGGGCCGTGCGCCGTACCACCCTGGCCATGCGCTGGATGATCGACGCGGCCCGCAAGCGCGGCGAGAAATCCATGGCCGGTCGCCTGGCAGGCGAGATCCTGGACGCCGCCGAGAGTCGTGGTGCCGCCGTGAAGAAGCGCGAAGACATCCACCGCATGGCCGAGGCCAACAAGGCCTTCGCGCATTACCGCTGGTAAGCAAGTACATTTAAGGAAGTTCGTCCCGTGGCACGCAAAACCCCCATCGAGTACTATCGCAACATCGGCATCTCGGCGCACATCGACGCCGGCAAGACCACGACGTCCGAGCGCGTCCTGTTCTATACCGGTGTGTCGCACAAGATCGGCGAAGTACATGATGGCGCTGCGACCATGGACTGGATGGAGCAGGAGCAGGAGCGCGGCATTACCATCACGTCGGCGGCGACGACCTGTTTCTGGTCGGGCATGTCCAAACAGTATCCCCTGCACCGCATCAATGTCATCGACACCCCCGGGCATGTGGACTTCACCATCGAGGTGGAGCGCTCCATGCGCGTGCTCGACGGTGCCTGCATGCTGTATTGCGCCGTCGGTGGCGTGCAGCCGCAGTCCGAGACGGTGTGGCGCCAGGCCACCAAGTACGGTGTGCCGCGTATCGCCTTCGTGAACAAGATGGACCGTGCCGGCGCGGACTTCTTCAAGGTCGTCCGCCAGATGAAGGAGCGCCTGCGTGCCAACCCGGTGCCGATCCAGGTGCCGATCGGTGCGGAAGACCACTTCAAGGGTGTCGTCGACCTGGTCAAGATGAAGGCCATCCTCTGGAACGAGGCCGACCAGGGTGTCACCTTTACCTATGAGGATATCCCCGCCGATCTCGTCGAGGTGGCGCAGGAGTGGCGCGAGAAAATGGTCGAGGCCGCTGCCGAGGCGGACGAAGACCTGATGAACAAATACCTGGAGGGTGGTGAGCTCTCCGAGGAAGAGATCAAGGGCGCGCTGCGCAAACGCACCATCGCTTTGGAAATCTTCCCGATGCTGTGCGGCTCCGCCTTCAAGAACAAGGGCGTGCAGGCGATGCTCGATGCCGTCATCGACTACCTGCCGGCGCCCACCGAGGTGCATGCCATCCGTGGCACCGATCTGGATACCGGTGAGCCCATCGTGCGCCATTCGTCGGATGACGAGCCGTTCGCCGCACTGGCGTTCAAGATCATGACCGACCCGTTCGTTGGTACCCTGACCTTCATCCGCTGCTATTCCGGTGTATTGCGCTCGGGAGACAGCCTGCGCAATTCGACCAGCGGTAACAAGGAGCGCATCGGCCGTATCCTGCAGATGCACTCCAACAACCGTGAAGAGATCAAAGAGGTGTGCGCTGGCGATATCGCCGCGCTGGTCGGTCTGAAGGACATCGTCACGGGTACCACACTGTCCGCGCTGGACCAGTCGGTGGCGCTCGAGAAAATGGAGTTCCCCGAGCCGGTGATCTCGGTCGCCGTCGAGCCCAAGACCAAGAGCGACCAGGAGAAGATGGGTATCGCGCTGCAGAAGCTGGCGCAGGAAGACCCATCCTTCCGGGTGCGCAGCGATGAAGAGTCCGGTCAGACCATTATCTCAGGCATGGGCGAGCTGCATCTGGACATTCTCGTCGACCGCATGCGGCGCGAGTTCAAGGTCGATGCGAACGTTGGTGCGCCGCAGGTCGCCTACCGGGAAACCATCCGCAAGGCGGTGGAGCAGGAAGGCAAGTTCGTGCGCCAGTCCGGTGGTCGCGGCCAGTACGGCCATGTCTGGCTCAAGCTCGAGCCGCAGGAGCCGGGCACGGGCTACGAATTCGTCAACGGCATCGTCGGTGGTGTGGTACCGAAGGAATACATTCCGGCGGTGGACAAGGGTATCCAGGAGCAGCTGCAGAATGGCGTCATCGCCGGCTACCCGGTCGTCGATGTCAAGGTGACCCTGTTCGACGGCTCCTACCATGATGTGGATTCCAACGAAATGGCGTTCAAGATCGCCGGTTCGATGGGGTTCAAGGAAGGTGCGCTCAAGGCCAGTCCGGCCCTGCTCGAGCCGATCATGGCGGTCGAGGTCGAGACGCCGGAAGAATATATGGGCGATGTCATGGGTGACCTCAACCGTCGCCGCGGCATCATCCTGGGCATGGAGGACAATGCCGGCGTGAAGGTGTTGCGTGCCGAGGTGCCGCTGTCTGAGATGTTCGGCTATGCCACCTCGCTGCGTTCACAGACCCAGGGTCGTGCGACCTACACGATGGAATTCAAGAAGTATATGGAAGCCCCGGCCAACGTCGCCGAGGCGATCATCAAGAAGGCATCCTGAATTTTTAGCGCAAACCAGAACCGCGATAGAGGTAGTCAGCCGTGTCCAAGGGAAAATTTGAACGTACGAAGCCGCACGTAAACGTGGGAACGATTGGTCACGTTGACCATGGCAAGACGACGCTGACGGCGGCGCTGACGGTGGTGCAGGCGAAGAAGTTTGGTGGTGAGTCGAGGGGTTACG
>JAIOJV010000122.1 GCA_019911805.1 Gammaproteobacteria bacterium | reverse complement strand
CCACCCCCATGCGCCCCTCCTCCACCGTGAACAGCTGTTCGAACTCCACGAACTCAGTGGTACCCACGCGCGCCAATACGTCGGACATGCGCTCGCGCACCGACAACGCCTCCATCTGGATGTGGTGATGGGTGAACATCTGGGCACGCTGCATGACCTGTTGGAAGGCAACCAGGATCTCCCGGAGATCGACGTCCGGCACCTGGCGGCTGAGCTGGCGTTCGGGCACGGGCGCGGTGGCGGGGAACACGTCACGGCCGACCTGCGGCAGCGCATCGAGGTCCTCGGCGGCCTGCTTGTAACGCTCATATTCCTGCAGACGTCGTACCAGCTCGGCGCGCGGGTCGTCCTCCTCGGCCTCGGCATCGGGCGAACGCGGCAGCAGCATGCGCGATTTGATCTCGGCGAGCATGGCCGCCATGACCAGGTATTCCGCCGCCAGCTCCAGGCGGATCGTCTGCATCAGGTCGATGTACTCTATATATTGCCGGGTGATGGCGGCGATGGGGATGTCGAGGATGTCCAGGTTCTGGCGCTTGATGAGATACAGCAACAGATCCAGCGGGCCCTCGAAGGCCTCCAGGATGACCTCCAGCGCGTCGGGCGGGATGTACAGGTCCTGGGGCAGCGTGGTCAGCGCCTCGCCATGCACGATGGCGAAGGGCATCTCGACCTGCTTGGGCGCTTCGCGGAGTTCCTGCGGGTTCGGCGTATCGCTCATCGTTGCATCCTGATTACATCCTGATCACATTCGGGGCGCGCGCCTCCGGCTGACATCCCGGCCGATTCTACCCGAAGGGAACGGCCCATGTCGGGCGAATTGGTCGTTCTACTTTTTATTTGTAATTCAAACCAATTGCAGAACGTACTTCCTGCAACGTCTCACGCGCCACATCGCGTGCCTTGTCGCTGCCCTCCTCGATGATGCTGCGCACCAGGCCGGGGTTGGAGACGTACTGTTCAGCGCGCTCGCGGATCGGCGCCAGCTCCGCCAGCACCGCATCGATGACCGGCTGCTTGCACTCCAGACAGCCGATGCCGGCGGTGGTGCAGCCCGCCCATACCCACTCGCGCACCTCCGCATCGGAATAGATCTGGTGCAACGTCCAGACCGGACACTTGTCCGGGCAGCCCGGGTCGCTGCGCCGTACCCGCGCCGGGTCGGTCGGCATGGTGCGGATCTTCTGCCGCACCTGCTCGGGGTCCTCGCGCAGGGTGATGGTGTTGCCGTAGGACTTGGACATCTTCTGACCGTCCAGGCCGACCATCTTCGCGGCCGGGGTCAGCATGGCCTGCGGCTCCGGCAGGATGATGCGGCCGCCGCCCTCCAGATAACCGAACAGGCGCTCGCGGTCACCGATGGTGAGGTTCTGCTGTTCCTTCAACAGCGCGTGTGCCACCGCCAGGGCCTCGGCATCGCCCTGCTCCTGATAGCGGGTGCGCAGGTCACGGTAGAGGCGCGCACTCTTCTTGCCCATCTTCCTGGCCGCCGCCTCCGCCTTCTCCACGAAGTCCGGCTCGCGGCCGTAGAGATGGTTGAAGCGCCGCGCGACCTCGCGGGTGAGTTCCACATGTGCGACCTGATCCTCGCCCACCGGTACGCCGTTGGCGCGGTAGATGAGGATGTCGGCACTCTGCAGCAGCGGATAGCCGAGGAAGCCATAGGTGGCCAGGTCACGTTCCTTGAGCTTTTCCTGCTGATCCTTGTAGGTCGGCACGCGTTCCAGCCAGCTCAGCGGCGTGATCATCGACAGCAGCAGGTGCAGCTCGGCATGCTCCGGTACGCGCGACTGGATGAACAGTCGCGCCAGGCTGGGATTGACGCCGGCGGCCAGCCAGTCGATCACCATGTCCCAGACGTTCTGGGCAATGATGCCGGATTCCTCATAATGGGTGGTCAGCGCATGCCAGTCGGCGACGAAGAAGAAGCATTCGTACTTATGCTGCAGGGCGATCCAGTTCTTCAGCACCCCGTGATAATGGCCGAGGTGCAGCTGGCCGGTCGGGCGCATGCCGGACAGCACGCGCCCCTTGGTCGGTAGAGCGGCATTCAAGCGGTTGTCTCCACAGCCTTGTATTCACCACCCATCATGGCGCCCCTCAGAGGCCCACCAGGGACACCAGCAGCCGATCCAGCGCCATGATGGGCGGACCGATGATCGCGCCCAGCACGCCGGTGATCATCAGCGCCACCAGAACGAAAAATCCATAGGGCTCGATGCGACTCACCGTCAAGGCAAGCTTGTCGGGCAGCAGGCCGACCAGCACACGCCCGCCGTCGAGCGGCGGCAGTGGCAGCAGATTCAACACCATCAGGATCAGATTGAGCAGAATGCCGACCTTGCCCATCAGGATCAGCGGCACCGAGAACCACAGGTTTGCCGTGTTCAGCGCCAGGCCCAGTTTCGCGACCAGCGCCCAGATCACCGCCATGCCGAGATTCGCCAGCGGCCCGGCGACCGCGACGATGGCCATGTCGCGCTTGGGGTTGCGCAGGTTGCGCCAGTCGACCGGCACCGGCTTGGCCCAGCCGAAGATGAAGCCACCCGCATACAGCAGGATGGCGGGCACCAGGATCGTCCCGACCGGATCGATGTGCTTGAGGGGATTGAGCGTCAGCCGCCCCAGCATCTGCGCAGTGCGGTCGCCTAAACGCAGTGCCACCCAGCCGTGTGCGACTTCGTGCACTGTGATCGCGAACAGCAGCGGCAGGGCCGCGATCGCGGCGTATTGAACCAGGCTCAGACCGTACATCGGCGCAGTATACCTTTATTCGGCCCCGGGCCCGACATCCCCGACATCCCCGCTACCCTGCCAGGGCGACGCGTCACTGGAAGACGTCCGTAGGCCCCAGCCCTTCGCGCAACACCGCTACCGTCTCGCCGGTCATATCGATGACCGTCGTCGGCTCGGGGCGGCAGCCGCCGCCGTCGATCACCAGGCCGGTCTCATGTTCGAGCCGGGCACGGATGGCCTGCGGATCGACCTCCGGCAGGTCCTCGCCCGGCAGGATGAGCGTGGAGCTCATCAGCGGCTCGCCCAGTTCCTCCAGCAACGCCTGGCTGATGGGATGGTTCGGGATGCGGATGCCGATGGTGCGGCGTTTGGGGTGTTGCAGCCGGCGCGGCACCTCGTGGGTGGCCTTGAAGATAAAGGTGTACGCACCGGGCGTGTGCGCCTTCAACAGCCGGAAGGCGCTGTTGCTCACCTTGGCATAGGTGGCGATCTGGGACAGGTCGCGGCACATGAGGGTGAAATTGTGCTTGTTATCCAGATCGCGGATGCGCCGGATGGTCTCCATCGCCCCCTTGTCGCCGATGATGCAGCCGAGTGCGTAACTCGAGTCTGTCGGATAGGCGATCACCGCGCCCTCGCGCAGGATCTCCACAGCCCGGCGTATCAGGCGCTTCTGTGGATTGTCGGGATGGATCTCGAAATATTGGCTCATGGGGGGGTGGGATTCGGG
>JAIOJV010000121.1 GCA_019911805.1 Gammaproteobacteria bacterium | reverse complement strand
TTCGGGTGTCAATACCCTGAATCCCAAATGCTGAATCTTACACCCAGCCCCCGTAGGAGCGGCATTCCTGCCGCGATCAGCTCAACCCCCGAATCCCGAATCCCGAATCCCGAATCCCGCCACCTACCCCTCCATCCAGATCAGGGTCGCCATGCGGCCGGTACGACCGTCGCGGCGGTAGGAGTAGAAGCGTTCGGCGTCCGCGTGGGTGCACCACTCGCCGCCGTACACTGCGGCGATATCCAGGCAGGCCAGTTGTCGGCGCGCAAGCTGATAGAGGTCGGCATGCCAGCGCCCACCCTGCGGCTGGAAGGCGCCGCTGGCCGTCGGGTCGCGGCTGATGAAGATAGCGCGGACCTCATCGCCAACCTCGAAGGCGCGCGGGCCGATGGCCGGCCCCAGCCAGGCGATCAGGCTGCTGCCGGGCAGGCCCAGCGCCTGCACCGCGGCCTCGATCACGCCACCGGCCAGACCGCGCCAGCCGGCATGCACGGCCGCCACGCAGGTGCCGGCGCGGTCACACAGCAGTACCGGCAGGCAGTCCGCCGTCAGTACCGCGCACACCTGGCCGCGTGACCGCGCGACCGCCCCGTCGGCTTCGGCCTCCGGCGATGCCTCCCCCACCTCGACGATGCCGCGGCCATGCACCTGGGTCAGCCATAAAGGCTCCGCCGGCAACCCCAGGGCGGCGCGCAGCCGCCGCCGGTTCTCGATCACGGCGACCGGGTCATCTCCCACATGCGTGGCGAGATTGAACGACGCACACGGCCCCTCACTCACGCCGCCGGAGCGCGTCGTCGTCACCGCCCGCACCCAGGACGGTGCCGGCCAGTCGGGAGTGATCCAGTCGTTCGCGTTCATACCGACCGTAGTTTAACCCTGCGGCGGGATGAAATACGCCACGGAAGCGCGGGCAAGACCTTTCCGCCACGAAAGATTTTTACCCAGAAAACCATGACTACCCCGTAAACCCGCAAACCGTATTGGCCACGGAAGCACACGGAAGTACACGGAATGTAAAAGCCGCCACATCCCCGCCTTCCGCGTTGTTCCGTGTGCTTCCGTAGCCAAAGAGGGGCTGTTCGTGTCTTCCGTGGCTGACATGAGTCTTTAAGACGGAATGTAAAACCCGCCGCATCCCCGCCTTCCGTGTACTTCCGTGTGCTTCCGTGGCCAAGAAAAGGTTTATTCGTGTTTTCCGCGGCTGGAATGAATCTTCAGGCTGAAGGATCATGCGTGGGTTTCGTGGCCATGGCGATTTTGCCTTATCCGTGGCGCTTTTTACTCCGCCGCGTCCAGATCCGACTCCAGGAGATGAATCAGTTCCGCCATGTCGTCCGGCAGGGGCGAATGCCATTCGAGCACCGCGCCGCTCCCCGGATGGCGCAGCGCCAGGCGCGTGGCGTGCAACGCCTGGCGCGGGAATGCCAGGACAGCAGTACGTGCCGCCGCGGACAGGCCGGTGGGCGGGCGGGGGCGACCGCCGTAGACCGGATCACCCAGCATGGGATGGCGGAGGTGCGCCATATGCACGCGGATCTGGTGGGTGCGGCCGGTCTTCGGCTGGCAGCGCACGTGGGCGAAGCCGACGAAGCGCTGCTCGACCTCGTAGTAGGTCGCGGACTCGCGGCCGCCCTCGTCGACGACGGTCATGCGATCGGGGTGCTTCGGGTCGGTGGCGATCGCCCGTTCGATCCAGTCGCTGTGAAAGCGCGGCTCGCCGTAGACGATGCAGCGGTATTCCTTCTCGACCAGCCGTTCGCGGAACTGCAGCCGCAGCGCCTCGAGCACCGGCGCCGTCTTGGCCACCAC
>JAIOJV010000120.1 GCA_019911805.1 Gammaproteobacteria bacterium | reverse complement strand
GGTCGGGATATCGAAACTGCGATACCCACACTCCCCTAGTTCCTAGCTCCTAGTTCCTAGTCCCTGATCTCCAGCAACCGAGCCACCCGCTCGGCCAGTTCGGTGGCCTCCCGCTGGACCTCGGCCGCGTCCTCGCCCTCGACCATGACCCGCACCACGGGCTCGGTGCCGGAGGGGCGCAGCAACACCCGGCCGCGCCCGGCCAGGCGTGCCTCGCTGGCGCGCACCGCGGCCCCGATGGGGAGGTGCTGGGCGAGATCCACGCGGTTGCTGACCGGCACGTTGATCATATGCTGTGGATACTTGCTCATGCCGCCACGCAGTTCGGCGAGCGACAGGTCGCGCCTGGCCATCTCGGTCAGCACCTGCAGGGCCGAGACGATGCCGTCGCCGGTACTGGTCCGGTCCAGACAGATGATGTGGCCGGAGGACTCGCCGCCGAGCTGCCAGCCGCGCTCGACCAGCATCTCCAGCACATAGCGGTCGCCCACCGCTGTGCGCACCAGTTCGATGCCATCGCGCTGCAGGGCATGCTCCAGGCCGAGGTTCGACATGACCGTACCGACCACGCCACCGCCCAACCGTCCCGCCTGCTGGCGCGCGCACGCGATGATGTAGAGGATCTCGTCACCGTCGAGCAACTGGCCCTCGTGATCGACCAGGATCACCCGGTCGCCGTCGCCATCCAGCGCGATGCCGATGTCGGCACCCGTCTCCAGCACCTTGGCCTGCAGCGCGGCCGGATGGGTGGAGCCACAATCCTGATTGATGTTGAGGCCGTCGGGCTCGTCACCGAGGGTGATGACCTCCGCACCCAGCTCGTCGAACACCGCGGGTGCGACCTTGTAGGTGGCACCGTTGGCGCAATCGACGACGATCTTGAAACCGCGCAGATTGAGGCTCATCGGCACGGTGCTCTTGCAGAACTCGATGTAGCGGCCTTCGGCGTCGATCATACGCTCGGCCTTGCCGAGCCGGTCGGAAGCGACGGTCTGCATGGGCTCGTCGAGCATCCGCTCGATCTCCAGCTCGACCTCATCGGGGAGCTTGGTGCCGCGGGCGGAGAAAAACTTGATACCGTTATCGGCGAACGGATTGTGCGAGGCGGAAATGACGATGCCGGCGCAGGCGTGCAGGGTGCGGGTGAGATAGGCAATGGCCGGGGTCGGCATCGGGCCGAGCAGCCGGATGTCCATGCCGGCGGCGGACAACCCCGCCTCCAGGGCCGATTCGAACATATAGCCGGAGATGCGCGTGTCCTTGCCGATGAGCACTTTGTCGCAGTCGCTGTTACCGAGCACCCGCCCGACCGCCCAACCCAGCTTGAGCATGAACTCCGCCGTGATCGGCGTCTCGCCGACCCGTCCACGGATGCCGTCTGTCCCGAAATATTTTTTGCTCACCGTCACTCTCGCTTACCCCGATGCCCGCTGCGGACATCCGTCACTCATGTTCATTACGTCCCTTGGAAGAGCTGCATTGTACACGACCCCGATCCGCCACCCGCACCGCCGGTGCGCCTTTTATGACAGAAGCCCAAAAACAAAGCCCCGCCGAAGCGGGGCGTAAAACGTTGTTGCTGGAGGGCACTCAGTGCTGGCTGGCCGGACCGCCGATGGGGCCGGGCTTGGGCGACGCCGGGGCCTCGCCGGTGACCGCGGTGCCACCGCCGGAGGCCGGCTTGTCGTCCTCCCAGTCCTTGGGGGCTCGCGGTGGCCTGCCGTTCATGATGTCGTCGATCTGCTGTGCGTCGATGGTCTCGTACTTCATCAGCGCCTCGGCCATGATGTGCAGCTTGTCCATATTATCCTTGAGAAGCTGCGTCGCCCGCTGGTAGTTGCGATCGATGATGGCCCGGATCTCCTCGTCGATGACGAGCGCCGTGCCGTCGGAGACACTCTTGTGCTGCGTGACGGAATGGCCGAGGAACACCTCGCCCTCATCTTCGCTGTAGGTCAGCGGGCCGAGCCGCTCGGACAGACCCCACTTGGTGACCATGTTGCGCGCCAACTCGGTCGAGCGCTGGATGTCGTTGGATGCACCGGTGGTCACCTTGTCGAAGCCGAATACCAGCTCCTCGGCGACGCGTCCGCCGAACAGACTGGAGATGCGGCTCTCCAGGCCCTGCTTGCTGTGGCTGTAGCGGTCCTCTTCCGGCAGGTACATGGTCACGCCCAGGGCGCGGCCGCGCGGGATGATGCTGACCTTGTAGACCGGGTCGTGGTCCGGCACCAGCAGGCCGACGATGGCGTGGCCCGACTCGTGATAGGCGGTGAGCTTCTTCTCGTCTTCGCTCATGACCATGGAACGGCGCTCGGCGCCCATCATGATCTTGTCCTTGGCCTTTTCGAAGTCCTCCATCTCGACCGTGCGCTTGTTGGTGCGCGCGGCGAACAGGGCGGCCTCGTTCACCAGGTTGGCCAGGTCGGCCCCGGAGAAGCCGGGGGTACCGCGGGCGATCAACTGCGGCTTGACGTTGTCGGATACCGGCACCTTGCGCATGTGTACCCGCAGGATCTGCTCGCGACCACGCACATCAGGCAGCGGCACCACCACCTGGCGGTCGAAGCGGCCCGGACGCAGCAGCGCCGGGTCGAGCACGTCCGGACGGTTGGTGGCGGCGATGACGATCACGCCCTCGTTGCCCTCGAAGCCGTCCATCTCGACCAGCAGCTGGTTGAGTGTCTGCTCCCGCTCGTCGTGACCGCCGCCCAGGCCGGCGCCACGGTGGCGGCCGACGGCGTCGATCTCGTCGATGAAGATGATGCAGGGGGCATGCTTCTTGGCCTGCTCGAACATGTCGCGCACGCGCGAGGCACCGACGCCGACGAACATCTCGACGAAATCGGAACCGGAGATGGTGAAGAACGGCACCTTGGCCTCACCGGCAATGGCCCTGGCGAGCAGTGTCTTACCGGTACCGGGCGAGCCGACCATGAGGACGCCGCGCGGGATCTTCCCGCCGAGCTTCTGGAATTTGCCAGGATCGCGCAGGAATTCGACCAGCTCGCTGACCTCGTCCTTGGCCTCCTCGACGCCGGCGACGTCGGCGAAGGTCACCTTCACCTGATCCTCGCCCAGCATGCGTGCGCGGCTCTTGCCAAAGGACATGGCCCCGCGACCGCCCGCACCGCCCTGCATCTGGCGCATGAAGAAGATCCACACGCCGATCAACAGCAGCATGGGGAACCAGGAGATGAAGATCTGGGTGAGCAGGCCCTGCTCCTCACGTGGCTTGGCCACCACGGCCACGCCGTTGGCCAGCAGGTCGTCGATCATCTTCGGATCGTTGGGCGTGTAGGTCTGGAAGCGCTCGCCGGTCGCCATCTCGCCGAGGACGGTATTATCCGTGATGGTCACGCGCGCGACGTTGCCGTTTTTGACCTGGGCAATGAAGTCGGAGTAGCCGAGCGTGTTGGCACGCGGCGTGGGCGGTCCGAAACTATTGAACACGGACATCAGCACCACGGCGATGACCACCCACAGAATCAGATTCTTGGCCATGTCGTTCAAGCTTACCTACCTCGCCTGTCTAAGGCTTACTAACTGCCTGTTAATTCTGTGAAGATTGGGTGCAGCCGCGGCTGACCGGTTCCAGGATCGACCTTACTACAGTTTCCGACCACTAGCCACCAGATAGACCTCACGCGAGCGCGGCCGCGAGGCCTTGGGTTTGCGCACCACCACCCGCTCGAAATCCCGCCGCAGATCCCGTACCAGGGCGTCGAAACCCTCGCCCTGAAAGACCTTGGTGACGAAGGTACCGCCCGGTTTGAGATGTTGGCGGACAAAATCCACTGCCAATTCCACCAGATACATCGCGCGTGGCTGATCCACTACACCTACCCCCGAGATATTGGGGGCCATGTCCGACATTACAAGGTCGACCGTGCGCCCACCCAGCGCGTCCTCGAGCCGCGCCAGCACCGCCTCGTCACGGAAATCACCTTCAATGAATACCACTCCCGGAAGGGGGTCCATGGGCAGGATGTCGAGGGCGATGACGCGGGCTTGCACGGTCCGGCCGGCCTGGCCGGCCGCTACACCCAGCACCCGGGTGGCGTATTGCGACCAGCTGCCCGGGGCCGCCCCCAGATCAACGACCGTCATACCGGGCTTGAGCAGCCGGTACTTCCGATCCAACTCCTCCAGCTTGTAGACAGCACGCGAACGCCAGCCCTCACGCTGTGCACGTTGGACGTACTCATCGTCGAAATGTTCCCGCAACCAGCGGCTGCTGCTTTTGCTACGTACCATTGGAGAGTCTTTTGAACCGCCAAGACGCTAAGAGCGCCAAGAAACCCTATTCAAACCGCCAAGGCGCCAAGACGCCAAGAAATCCTTTTTACTCGAAACATCTTGGCGTCTTGGCGCCTTGGCGGTTCAAATTCGCTTGGCGCCCTTGGCGTCTTGGCGGTTCATATATTCCAGTATCAGCTTTCGGAGTATACTGCGCGCCCGTTCGCGAGCCCTGACCATGAATCTCACCGATACACAGAAACGCCATCTGCGCGGCCTTGGCCACGCCTTGAAACCTGTCGTCATTGTCGGCAATGCCGGGTTGACCGAGAATGTCCTGGCCGAGATCGTGCAGGCACTCAGCCATCACGAACTCATCAAGGTACGCGTCAACGCCGCCGACCGCGAGACCCGCAGCGCCTTGATCGAAACCATCTGCACCCAGGTCCGGGGCGAACCCGTCCAGACCATCGGCCACATCCTGCTGTTGTTCCGACGCAATCCGAAGAAGCTGCGCATCTCGCTGGGTTCAATCAAAAAGCGTTCAAAAACAGCCGGTGACGAGAAACCCGGGAAGCGCTGACCAACACCCGTCCATGCCTCACGGCGCGGACGGTTGTACGCGCCGGCCCCAGGTCAACAGCAGTACCAGCCCGAACAGCGCATTGATCACATAGAGCGCGAAGGCGGCGCCATGCAGCCGACCGAAGCGTGCGGCCTCGGCGGAACCTGCGGGGAGGCCGGTCTCACGCAGCGCCGCGATCTGTGGCGCGAGGGCGAATTCGCTGACCAGGATCGAGCCCAGCATCAACACCAGCAGCAGGGCCGGCATGCCGGCACGCGCCGCACCCAGGCGATTGCGCAGCAACAGCAAGGTGCCGATGACCAGTCCGGCGTAATTCAGGCGGTGGAACAGCACCCCGGCGATGGTCCCGGCCGTCGACCGGTCCAGCTCGGCGAACAGCACCGGCACGACCATCAGGCCCACCGTCCACAGCGCCCCGACCCACAGCGCCAGCAGCGCGCGGTCCAGTTCGTTGGTGGCCTTGGTGATCATTGCTGGTTGCATAACGTCGAAGGTGCGCCAAGGTAATTCGAAATTCCATTGGCCACGGAAACACACGGAACAACACGGAAAAGATTCATTGTATAAAGCCAGGAAACCAAACTGCGAGGTATGATCCTGGGTTTACCTATTGAAGGAACCTCCGATTAATTCGTCGTACCGTCATTGCGAGCGAAGCGAAGCAATCTCCATCGACGCAGATCAACAGTTTGCGTCGCTGCGCCCATAGAAGCCCTGCGGGCTTCATTATGAGTACCTCACCCTTCGGGTCTAGGCATCCTCGCAATGACGAAGTAATCAAAGGTTCCTGAATTCTTTCCAGGTTGTTCCGTGTGTTTCCGTGGCCAATAACGGTTTAATGGCTTGATGGTTCAAGTAAGCACCATCAGGGTTTGAACCCCTACTCGTAGCGCACCTCGACGATCTCGAAATCCCGGGCGCCGCCCGGGGTCTGCACGGTGGCGACGTCGCCCTCCTGCTTACCGATCAGTGCACGGGCGATGGGCGAGTTCACCGAGATCAGGCCCGCCTTGATGTCGGCCTCGTCCTCACCGACGATCCGGTAGGTCATTTCCTCGCCGCTGTCTTCCTCGGCAATGACGACGGTGGTGCCGAAGACCACCGTACCGGTGGCCGGCATCTTGGTCACGTCGATGATCTGGGCGTGGCTCAGCTTGCCCTCGATCTCCTTGATGCGACCTTCCACGAAGCTCTGCTGTTCGCGCGCGGCATGATACTCGGCGTTCTCCTTCAGATCGCCGTGGGCACGCGCATCGGCGATGGCCTGGATGATGCGTGGGCGCTCGACTGTCTTCAACTGCTGCAGCTCCGTGCGCAGTTTTTCCGCACCGCGCACCGTCAAGGGTACCTTGCTCATACCGGCACCTCCTCATGCAGGGTCTGCAGCCGGTTGACCTCGACGTTGTCGAGGCTGTCCAACGCCAGGCTGGTCGCCTTGCCGTGTGCCAGTGTGGTGCTGTAGTTCACCTTGAACTGCAGTGCACTGCGACGGATGGTGTACGAGTCGGCGATGGCCTGCTTGCCCTCGGTCGTATTGACGATATACCGGATCTGGTTGTTCTTGATCATATCCACGATGTGCGGCCGGCCCTCGGCCACCTTGTTGACGACCTCCACCGGGATACCGGTCGCGGCGATCGCCGCCGCGGTACCGCGGGTCGCCACCACCTCGAAACCGTGCTGCACGAAGGCACCCGCCAGGGCCACGGCCCCGGCGCGATCGGTCTCGCGCACGCTGATGAAAATCTTGCCGCTGGCAGGTAGTACCACGCCGGCGCCCAGCTGCGCACGCCCGAAGGCGGCGCCGAAGCTGCGACCGACCCCCATCACCTCACCGGTGGACTTCATCTCCGGCCCCAGCAGCGGATCGACGCCGGGGAATTTGACGAACGGGAACACCGCCTCCTTCACCGAGAAGAACGGTGGGATACGTTCGCGCGTGGCATTCTGCGCGGCCAGCGAGGTGCCGACCATGCAGCGTGCGGCGATCTTGGCCAGTGGCCGCCCGGTCGCCTTGGAGACGAAGGGTACGGTACGCGAGGCACGCGGGTTGACCTCCAATACGTAGAGGTCATCACCCTTGATGGCGAACTGGGCGTTCATCAGGCCGACCACTTGCAACTCCAGGGCCATGGCGCGCATCTGCGCCCGCAACCGGTCCTGGATCGCGGCGCTCAGGGTGTAGGGCGGCAGCGAGCAGGCCGAGTCGCCGGAGTGCACGCCGGCCTGCTCGATATGTTCCATGATGCCGCCGATGAGGACGTCGGTACCGTCGCAGATGGCGTCGACGTCGACCTCGACGGCATCATCGAGGAAACGGTCGAGCAGCACCGGCGATTCGTTGGAGACCTTCACCGCCTCGCGCATGTAGCGTTGCAGATCGTCTTCGTTGTAGACGATCTCCATGGCCCGACCGCCGAGCACGTAGGATGGCCGCACCACCAGCGGATAGCCGATCTCGGCGGCGAGGCGGGTGGCCTGCTCCTCGGTGCGCGCCGTGCGGTTCGGTGGCTGCTTGAGGCCCAGCTTGTCGATCAGCTGTTGGAAACGCTCACGGTCCTCGGCCAGGTCGATGGAGTCCGGGCTGGTACCGATGATGGGCGCACCGTTGGCCTCCAGTTCGCGTGCGAGCTTGAGCGGCGTCTGGCCGCCGTACTGCACGATCACGCCGCGCGGCTGCTCCTTGTCGATGATCTCCAGCACGTCCTCGAGCGTCAGCGGCTCGAAGTACAGACGGTCCGAGGTGTCATAGTCGGTCGACACCGTCTCCGGATTACAGTTGACCATGATGGTCTCGTAGCCGTCCTCGCGCAGAGCGAGCGCGGCGTGCACGCAGCAGTAGTCGAACTCGATGCCCTGGCCGATGCGGTTGGGCCCGCCGCCCAGCACCATGATCTTGTCGCGCGCGGTCGGATTGGATTCGCATTCCTCCTCATAGGTGGAATACATGTAGGCCGTGTCGGTGGCGAATTCGGCGGCGCAGGTGTCGACCCGCTTGTACACTGGGCGCACGCCGAGTTCACGGCGCAGGTCGCGGATCTCCTTCTCGGGGGCGCCGAGCAACCGTGCCAGACGGCGGTCGGAGAAACCCTTGCGCTTGAGCTGGCGCAGAAAATCGGCCGTCAGGCCCGCCTGGCCGGCGACCCGTACCTCGCCCTCCAGGCGGATGAGTTCCTCGATCTGCGCCAGGAACCAGGGATCGATCCGGGAGATGTCGTAGACCTCCTCGACCGACATGTCCATGCGAAAGGCGTCGCCGACGTACAGGATCCGTTCCGGCCCGGCCTCATAGAGCTCGCGCCGCAGGATGTCGCGCGCATCCTCGGCCTTGGGATCGACGCGCTCGTCGAGGCCATCGATGCCCGTCTCCAGGCCGCGCAGCGCCTTTTGCAGCGACTCCTGAAAGGTGCGGCCAATGGCCATGACCTCACCCACCGACTTCATCTGGGTGGTCAGGCGCGGGTTGGCCTGCGGGAATTTCTCGAAGGTGAAGCGCGGCACCTTGGTGACCACATAATCGATCGACGGCTCGAATGCGGCCGGTGTGGCACCCCCGGTGATGTCGTTCTTGAGCTCGTCCAGGGTATACCCGACGGCGAGCTTGGCGGCGACCTTGGCGATCGGAAACCCGGTGGCCTTGGAGGCCAGTGCCGAGGAACGCGACACGCGCGGGTTCATCTCGATGATGATCATGTGGCCGTTGTCAGGGTTGACGGCGAACTGCACGTTCGAACCGCCGGTATCCACGCCGATCTCGCGCAGCACCGCGAGGGACGCGTCACGCATGATCTGGTATTCCTTGTCGGTCAGCGTCTGTGCCGGCGCCACGGTGATGGAGTCACCGGTGTGTACGCCCATCGGATCGAAGTTCTCGATGGAACACACGATGATGCAGTTGTCGTTGTGATCGCGCACCACCTCCATCTCGTATTCCTTCCAGCCGAGCGCCGATTCCTCGATCAGCAACTCATTGGTCGGCGAGAGGTCCAGGCCGCGCTCACAGATCTCGACGAACTCCTCCTTGTTGTAGGCAATACCGCCACCGCTGCCGCCCATGGTGAAGGAGGGGCGGATGATGGTCGGAAAGCCGATCTGCACCTGCACCTGCAGCGCCTCTTCCATGCTGTGGGCGATGGCCGAACGCGGCATGGACAGACCGATCTTCTTCATGGCCTGCCGGAAGCGATCGCGATCCTCGGCCTTGTCGATGGCGTCGCGGCTCGCACCGATCATCTCCACACCGAACTGCTCCAGCACACCGTGTTTGGCGAGATCCAGCGCGCAGTTCAGCGCCGTCTGACCACCCATGGTCGGCAACAGCGCATCGGGGCGCTCGACCTCGATGATCTTCGCCACCGTGCGCCACTCGACCGGCTCGATGTAGGTGGCATCGGCCATTTCCGGATCGGTCATGATGGTCGCCGGATTGGAGTTCACCAGGATGATCCGGTAGCCCTCCTCCTTGAGCGCCTTACAGGCCTGCGCGCCGGAATAGTCGAACTCGCAGGCCTGCCCGATGACGATGGGACCGGCGCCGAGGATCAGGATGCTGTGTATGTCGGTACGTTTTGGCATATCAACTCAGATACAAGATGCAAGTTGCAAGATACAAGTCACTTCAAGATATGCAAAGAGATGCGATCTTCTCTTGCATCTCGCATCTTGAAACTTGTATCTACCGTTTCATCATTTCGATGAAACGGTCGAATAACGGCGCCACGTCTTGCGGGCCGGGGCTCGCCTCGGGGTGGCCCTGGAAACCGAAGGCCGGGCAGTCGGTACGTTCCATGCCTTGCAAAGTGCCATCGAACAGCGAGCGGTGCGTTGCTTGCAGATTTGCCGGCAGGGTCGTCTCGTCCACCGCGAAGCCGTGGTTCTGGCTGGTGATCAGCACCGCGCGGCTGGCGAGATCCTGTACCGGGTGGTTGGCACCGTGGTGGCCGAATTTCATCTTCATGGTGCCGGCGCCGCTGGCCAGACCGAGCAGTTGATAGCCGAGGCAGATGCCGAACAGCGGCAGCTTGCGGGTGGTGAACTCGCGGATCGCCGCGATGGCATAGTCGCAGACCTCGGGATCGCCCGGCCCGTTGGACAGGAACACGCCGTCCGGCGCGAGTTTGAACACCTCGCTCGCCGGTGTCTGGGCGGGTACCACTGTCAGGCGGCAGCCGCGGTCGACCAGCATACGCAGCATGTTGCGCTTGGCGCCGTAGTCATAGGCGACCACGTGGTAAGGCAGCTCCTCCTCGAGGGGGTGCGGCGCCGTCGGCAGGCCGCCCTCCAGGGTCCAGCTGCCCTGAGCCCATTCATAGGGCCGATGCGTGGTGACCTCCTTGGCGAGGTCCATGCCTGTGAGGCCGGGAAAGGCGCGCGCAGCGGCCAGCGCGGCGACCTCATCGAGCGCGTCGCCGGCCACGATGCAGCCGGCCTGCGCCCCCTTTTCGCGCAGGATGCGGGTCAGCCGGCGGGTGTCGACGCCGGCGATGCCAACGACGCCGCGTCGCTGCAGATAGGCTCCCAGCGTCTCGCGGCAGCGCCAGTTGCTGGCGCGCAGTGGCACGTCGCGCACCACCAGCCCGGCGCTGTGGATGTGCGCACTCTCCTCGTCTTCGGGATTGACACCCACGTTACCGATGTGGGGATAGGTGAGCGTCACGATCTGCCGTGCGTAGGAAGGGTCGGTGAGGATCTCCTGATACCCGGTCATCGCCGTATTGAAGACCACCTCGCCCGTGGTCTGCCCAGCGGCGCCGATCGATTCGCCCCGGAACGTACTGCCATCTTCCAGGACCAGCAGGGCCGGCTTCCGCACGGGGACCTCCAAGTATCTCCAAGTATCGGATATGCAAAGCGGGAGGGTCCGTGCCGGACCGTCCCGCTCAATGGAATGGATGCGCTGCCGCAGTGGCGACCACGGGAGCGGATTGTAGCGGACACCACCCGACCTGTCTATTCGTGACGGTCATGTTTCGCGCAAACACTGCGCTGGGAAATCAGTGCGGTAGCCGCTGGCCTGGAGCGGCCCCGAAGAGAGCCGGGCGGGCTTGGGGTGCGCTCAGCTTCTGAGGTCGAGCACATCCTGCATGTCATACAGCCCGGTGGCGCGACCCATCAGCCAGTCGGCGGCGCGTACCGCACCCCTGGCGAAGGTCATGCGGCTGGAGGCCTTGTGGGTAATCTCGATGCGCTCGCCGATGCCGGCGAACAGCACCGTATGGTCACCGACGATGTCGCCGGCGCGGATGGTCTCGAACCCGATGGTCTTGCGATCGCGCTCGCCGGTGACACCCTCGCGACCATAGACGGCGCAGTCCTTCAGATCGCGGCCAAGCGCGGCGGCCACCACCTCGCCCATGCGCAGCGCCGTGCCCGAGGGCGCATCGACCTTATGACGGTGGTGTGCCTCGATGATCTCGATGTCGACCTCATCGCCCAGCACCCGCGCGGCCATGTCCAGCAGTTTGAAACACAGGTTCACGCCCACGCTCATGTTGGGCGCGAACACGATACCGATCTCAGTGGCAGCCGCCTGAAGCTGCGCCTTCTCGGCGTCGCTGAACCCGGTCGTGCCGATGACCATGCGCCGGCCGGCGACCCGGCACATGGTCAGGTTCGCCAGCGTGGCCTGCGGGCGGGTGAAATCGATCAGCACATCGAACACGCTGGTCAGCGCCGCGACGTCGGCCGTCAGCGGCACGCCGATCTCGCCCACGCCCGCCAGCAGCCCGGCATCCGAGCCGAGGAGGTCATGTTCGGGATGCTCGAAGGCGGCCGTGACGACGACGCCCTCGGCCTGGTGGACGGCCTCGATCAGGGTGCGGCCCATGCGGCCGGCGGCGCCGGTGATGGCGATGCGGGTGGTCATGCGGTCGGTCTCGTCGTTCGCTTGTGGATGGGCGGGAAGACTAACTGATTCAGCGGGTTTGGGGTACCCGGGAGGGGGGCGGCTTGGTGGTCTGCTGCGGGTGGCGTCATTGCGAGCGGAGCGAAGCGATCTCGCTGCCGAGTGCTGCCCTGGCCTTTATTCCGCCCCTGCCGGGCGGGTTACTTTCTCCTGCTTGCCCAAGAGAAAGTAACCAAAGAGAAGGGCACCCCGACGGCTTGCCCCGCTGCGCGGGGTTCCTTGCGCTCCTCGCCCTTTTGCGCGCTCGCCTGACTCGCAGTTCGCTCGGCACCGGCTACGCCGGCACCGCTCGAACAGCTCAAACAAGAGGCTCGCTTCATCGCAAAAGGGCTGCGGTGCTCGGCTGCACCGACGGGGACGGTGAAAATCAAAACCGACAAAGGGCCGGCGTCTGCGACACCGGCCCTTTGCGTAGAATGAGTTAAGCGAAGGCGCGAACCATGAGTTACGGCAAATGACACCTTCATTCACCTTACGAGTTCTCAACGACGAGATAGCTTCGGGAAAAACCTTTTATGCTTATCTGAGCATCGATCTACCCACCATTTATTTACTCCAACAATACTTACCAAGGTGCCCACCGCCATCATCACATACCCAAGATAGACAAGCTTGTAGAGCTTAGCGATTGACATGGGCGCGGCATAAGTTGATACAAGCGGAATCAGCAAGTCAGGGAGAAAAAGCACAATGGAGAAACCACTTATCATTATGGCCAACCCTCCAGGAAAGAGAGGAAAACTAGATTTGGGTGGCAAATACTCCCGCTTGGCACACTGCTCAATCGACATAAGCATATCTGTAATAACTGCCGCCTGTTCGCGTATGCGTGGCGGCACATCTGTGTGCAAACACGGACTCGTCAAATACTTATAAATCAATTCTCTCTCGCTTTCTGAATAAACCTGTATCAATGCGTTGTTCATTGAATCTGTCAGCGCCATAGCCTGCTTTGCAGCCTCACGATTGGCAATCATTGATATATGCCGTTTTGCTTCTTCATACAGATATGCTTGAACGCCCATACGCGTTGTGACGCTTTAATTCCATGCAAACCGAGATAGACCAAAGGACACCAGGATAAAGGACGCCATATCATCTCTTCGGATCATATACACAACTATGCGCTCAGCCGATAGACGCCTGGAACTTGAGCCAGTATTTTCTCATCTTCGGCAGACTCAAGCTTGACGCTCAAATATGCCGAAAACTGCCGTTCGTAACCCGGATTGATAACGAGACCATTGTTCGAAAAAACCTTAGCCAGAGATATTCCTGAATTGTTAATCAGTTTCCGATTAACGGAAACGGTTATCGAGTTTTTATCTAGGGCAACTCTGATTAAGTCCCAACATCTGCGATAATACGCGCATGGTTCACAACGGTTAGGTATCGATGAGACAGCAGACTTTCGCCACCGGTGACTTTGAACGCTACCGCAAGCCGACTCGGCGGGAACAGTTTCTG
>JAIOJV010000119.1 GCA_019911805.1 Gammaproteobacteria bacterium | reverse complement strand
AATCCCGACCCCCGAATCCCGCTTCACCTCCCCCAATTCTTGAACCGCTTGCGGCAGTATTTCAGCAGGCTGTCGTAGCCGTCGAAGAACAGCTCGAAGCCGTCTTCGGCGGGGGCGTCGAACTCGCAGTAGTCGTTGGAGTAGTCGCGGCAGAGCTGCGGGCGCGTCGTGTAGATACCGCAACGGCCATCGGGCTGCAGGTGGCGGCAGGGGTTGTTGACCAGCAGGAACCAGCCGCCATCATCCTTGTAGGCCTGGACGTTTTCGTGTGCCAACTGCCATAACAGATGATCGAAGTCGACGCGCGAACGCGGTCCGGGAATCTTCTGGGTGATGTAGGTGCAGCACTTCGTATTGGTACAGAAACCGCACTTGTTCTCGGCGGTGATCTCCGCCTTGACGGGAACCCTGGCGACCATCGGTATGCTCCAATGTATGAAGGTATTAGGCGCGAAAACCGATCTTTGGCCACGGAATCCACGGAACAACACGGAAAAATCTATTCATGGCCACGGAAACACACGGAAGTACACGGAATGTAAAACCCGTTACACCGACATCTTCCGTGCGCTTCCGTGGCTATCGCTGGGTTTTGTGCATCTGATACTTCGTCACGCAATTCGCGACTAAGGAACCTCTGATTTATTTGTCATTGCGAGGAGCGCAGCGACGCGGCACCAGCGAGCTTGCGAGCGCAGAATGCCCGCAGGGCAGCCCCGGAGGGGTGAGCGCAGCGAATAATCTCCAAGCTATTGATCTGCCGTAGGAGGAGATTGCTTCGCTTCGCTCGCAATGACGGTACAACGAATTTATCAAAGGTTTCCTAAAGGATTTTTCCGTGTTGTTCCGTGGATTCCGTGGCCAAAGGGGTTTTGCTCTTACTGCTATCCGTGGATTCCGTGGCTAAAGGGCGTACCCGTGGCCGGGCCCCGACCTACAGCGCCCCCGACAGCTGCAGGCGGTAGCGGCCCTGGCTGTCGGGGTTGCCGAGCAGGCCGAGGCTCTGGCGCAGGTCGGGACTGGCGGTGGCGCTTGGTTTGATCAACGCGTCGAGCACATAGCGGCGGTCGGAACCCAGGCGGAACTCGCCGCCGAGCTCCAGGGGGCCTCCGGCCGCGGCGGCGAGTGTGCCGACCACCTGACCCTCGCGCAGCCCGAGCTGCAGCGTCAGGGTGCCGAGTTGCAGCGGCGCGGGCTGAAGGATCTCCGCGTCCCGCCAGGTGAGCAGCCCGTCCAGCGCCCGCGGCCAACCGGCGCTGAAGCGCGCGTGCGTCACGTCCAGGAGGACATCCCCGCCGGCCTGCACCATGGACAAGGGCAACTGGCGCACCACGTCCGCGGCCGGCAGCGACAACCGGGCGTCGCTGAGATAGGGGGTGCCGAACAGACCGCGGCCGACGCGCAGCTCCCCACCGCCGCTGCCGCTCTGCACGAACACCTGGTATTCCAGCCGTCCGGCCAGCAGCGCCGTCGGCCGCAGCCGCCAGGCCAGGGGGCCGATGACGGTCCGCCCGATGCCGAGACGGGCGATGCGCCCGGCCCGGACGGTGCCCTCGATACCCTGCATGGCGACCTGCCCCAGCCCCAGCCAGCCGAGCACATGGCGCGCCGGCAGAGTGACCGCCAGGAATACGCAGAAGAGGATGGCGGCCGGCACCGCCCAGCGCAGCACGGCGGCCCTCATGCGCTGGGGGCGTGCAGCGTCAGGCGCATCCTGACCTGCCCCGGAACGGGTTCACGCTCGACACTGACCATACCCGCAGTCACACCGAACTCGCGGCCGAGGGTGTCCAGCCAGACGAGCACGGTGTCGAAGGCCACGCCTTCCAGCGTCACGCGCACGGCATCGGCGCTCTCGGGCTCGATACGCTTGACACCACTGCCGAGACCGGCGGCGCCCGCCGACTCGTCGACCACGGCCAGCAGCGAACGCCCACCCAGACCCGCCGCGGTGGTCTCCCCGCGGCCACGCAGCTGCTTGACCTCGGCGGCGGAGCGCTGCATCCACGCCAGCGTCTCGCGCTGCCGGGCGACCTCGTCCTCCAGGCGGTCGACACTGCTGGCGAGCGGTTGCCACAGCAGCGCCCACATCAGCAAGGGAATGAGCAGCACCCCGCCGGCCGCCAGGATCATGCGCTCGCGCGTGCCGAGGCCGTCGAACCAGGCCCTCGCGTTCACGACGTGCTCCCCTGCAGCCGCAGCCGCCCCTGCACGCGGCGATTCGCGCCGGCGGTGGCGGACTGGATGTCGACACTCAGGCCGCCGCCCTCGGTGAGCCGCTGCTTGAGCTGGTCGAGACCCTGGATGTCGCCGGCGGTCAACTCGAGATCCAGTCGCCCGTCGCGGAAATTCGCGCCGAGGAGTTCGATGTCGCTGCCGGCGACCGCGCGGCCCATGCGGCCGATCAGGCCGAGGAAGTCGCTGCTGCCGCCGCCCTGGCCGCGACGCAGCGCGGCGAGTTGCTGTTCCATCTGCACGCGCGGGTCGACGACGCGGCCGCCGGGGTTGGCGTCCCGGTAGACCTGTTCGATGCGCGCCGCGAGCGCAGTCGACTCGCGGCTGAGTTCCCGGTGTTTGAGACCCTGGTGGACCATCGCCAGCACGAAACTCGCCACCAGCAGTGCGGCCGCCGCGCGCCACGGGCGCCAGATCCGACCGTACTGTTCCTTGCGGCTGTAGCTGCCCTGCAGCAGATCGATCAGCCCCTCGGCTTGCATCACACCGGCCGCGAGCACGCCCAGGCCGCCGTGGCCACAGTCCTCCAGGGTCGCCGCTACCGGTTCCAGCCAGGTCGGCAGTTCGCCGCCACAATGCCAGACCCGCAGGTTGATGCCCGCCTCGCTGCGACCGGCCAGCAGTTCGATCAGGCCCGGCAGGGTCGCAGGGCTGACGGCCTGCGCCGACCAGGGCTGGTCGCGCAACAGGGCACGGCCCTCCTCCAGCAACAGGCTGCCACTGCCCGGCTCCAGCGGCAGGGCGAGCGGTTCCGGCACCACCCGGTCCGGGTGCAGGCCGGCCTCGTGCAGCTGCTCCAGCCAGTGATCCATGCGCGCCCGCTCGACCACCGCCACCGGCCACTGCTGGTCGGCATCGCGCATCCCCAGGGCGATGTGCAATTCCTCGATGTCCTGGGCGAGCGCATCCTCCAGGGCGAAGGGCGCGGCCTTGCGCACCCGCGCACGGTTGGTGGTCGGCACGGTAACCCGGGTCAGGAGCAGATCGGCGGCCGGTGCGAGCACGATGATCCTGCGCGTGCCCGCCTCCAGCGCGGCCTCGGTGACACTGCCGACACGCACCGGCCCGGCCAGTCGGCCGTTCTCGTCGACCGGCACGAATTCGATCCGCTCCTCGGGACGGGGGGCGAAGCGTATCAGCAGGGCATCGGGCATAGGTGTCCAGATCGCATCGGGGGCATCGGGGGCCTCTTGGCGTGCCCCCTATCCTTCTAAACCCGCTGACCTTACCGCAACCGCCGCGGCTTGGCTATGGGGTGGGTGAGTGAGGCGTGAGGCGTGAGGCGTGAGGCATAAAACCGTTATTGGCCACGGAAACACACGGAACAACACGGAAAAATGCTATTGCAAAACCCGTTCGAGGTCAGCGGGTAAAACGTGACAGTTGTGGACGCGACTTCTGGGAGCCTTGCACAGAACCCTGGTCATGGAGGGCCATAATGCGGGTCTCGCACCCTGGTCCCCCGGGACACGGTGCTGCGGCGTCGCGACGCGCCAAAGGCAGTGACCCGTGCAGCAGGCAGGATCTCGACGCCTATCAAGGCACAAACCCCCATGAGCACGCAGAACAACCGGCAGAATTTAATCGGCAAACCCCGCCCAGTGATCGCTCAGTTTGAGCACTGGGCTTTTACATTAGTATTTTTCCGTGTTGTTCCGTGTGTTTCCGTGGCCAATAAGGGTTTGGCCTTTCACGCCTCACGCCTCACGCCTCACCCCTCCCTACCAAGCCCCCTGGGTGCGCGCCAGCGTGGTCAGCCGGTCGGCGTTGCGCTGCACGATGCTGTAGACCTGGGCGCGGGCGGTGCCGACCTGGACATCGGAGCGCACCAGGAAGAACTGGCTGGCGACCGCGAGCCGGCCGGCATCCACCTGCTTACCAGCGAAGGCCGTCTCCTGCAGCAGGATGTCGATGCTCGCGTAGCCATCGGCGGGGCGCTTCTCCACCAGCTGCTCGCCATCCTGCGCGGCCAGTCCTTCGGCGAGCGCCTGCAGCAGCGGGGCCGTGGCGGTGTTGATGTTGATGGCGGTGCGCACCGGCAGGGCGGTGACGAAGGGCGTGAGCCGCCGCCAGGTCTCGACATCCACGCCGCGGATCAGGCGCAGCTCGCTGATGCTTTGCAGCGGCTGGTTGGCCGCCCGGTAGGGCCATTCCGTCGCCAGATAGAAATCGTCTTCCGCACCGTCCGGGAAGCGCGTGTCGAAATCGGGATCGATCCAATCGACGATGGCCAGCGCCAGGCGCTCGTCGAGTTCCAGTGCCCGCAGCAGCCGCTGGAAATAGTCGAAATCCCCCTGACTGATCTGGCCGTCCGCGTTGACGAGGTTGTTGAGATTGAAACGCCCCTGCAGGTCGGCGACATACCCATCGATCTGCCCGCCCGGCACACCGATGGGCGGCATGCGCTGGGCCCAGACCTCGTCGAGGTGATCGGTTTGGTTGTCACGCGCATCGCGGGCCAGGATCATGCGCGCCCAACTCTCCACGGCCAGGGCGTAGACATAGGCCTGATCGCCATCCAGCAGGTTGGCGGTGCGACGCACGTCCAGCTGCTGTCGCGAGGCCATGGCGGCGGCGGCAATCGTCGCCAGGGCGACCACCATGAGCGCCATGATCAGGGCGACGCCCGCCTGCCGGCCCGGCCGGCCTCCGCGGGGGCCCGGACGAAGATTCAGGCGGGCAGCAGAAACAGCCATCGCAGCTCTCCCCAGCGGGCACTGATCAGCACCACCTCGACCGCGCGCGGCGGGATCTCCGCGCCCGGCTGCCCCGGCGCGGCCGGCTGACCGGCCGCCTGGCCGGCCGGCGGCCAGCGCTCCTGCCACTGGTCGGCCGCGTCGAGGAAGCGCAGACGCAGCTCATCGACATCCTCCAGCAACGTCTGTTCGCGCGGCTCGGCGTCCGGCGCGCGGTCGAGCGTCGGCCACTGGTAGCGCAGCAGCGCCTTGTCCCGTACCGCATAGGCAACCCGCTGCAAGGCACTGCGCGGTTGCTCGGCCGGATTGCGCCAGCCGCCGCGGGTGAGCTCGAGTACGGCCTCGATGCGGTCACCGGCGCGCAATGAGGCCTCGCGCTCGCCGAATTCGTTGCGGATCGGTCGTGGCACCCACTGTTCGATGTCGCGTTCGAGCAGACGGTAGGTCATCTGCAGGCGGTTCAGTTCCTCGGCGCGCACCTCGGTGGCGGCGCGCGTGACCATCAGATTGTTCAGGCCACCGTAGGCGAGCAGCGCCAGGACCGCGAAGATGCTCAGGGCGATCAGCAATTCGATCAGGGTGAAGGCCCGCTGGCGTCTCATTCGCGCCGCTCCACGAAACCGCTCAGCCCGGCCAGGGCCTCACCCTCGGCCTTGGTACCACGCCACACCGATACATCGATGCGGCGCAGATCCTCGTCGGGGCTCTGCTCGACCTTCGCGCGCCACTCCCATTCCTGCTCGGCCAGGTCGACGCTGCCGCTGCGCTCGCCGATACCCGGCCAACGGGGTTCCAGTTGCAGTTCGATGAGTGCATTGCGCGCCACCCAGTGTGCCAGCGTGCGTTCCTGGAGATAGACCTGGTTGCCGACGTAGGCGCCGCCGGCGCGGACGGCCGCGGCCAGGGCCAGGGCCAGCACGGCGAGCGCGACCAGCACCTCGACGAGCGTGAAACCGCGGCTGTGCGGCCGGTGGGAGCGGGATACGGTCACCAGGGCTCCAGTGCCTCCCAGTGGATGTCGCCGAACAGGTCGGCCTGTACCCGATAGCGGTACTCGGTGGCGTTGGTGGCGAACACGGCGGTGAACGGGCTCACCTCGCCGCTCGACAGCAACAGCAGCGTGGGCTTGATCTCGCCACTGTTCTCCAGCACGAGGTCACGGCCTTCCAGTTCGATGTCCAGTTCGGTATCCGGCGCGAGCGTGCGGGGGTGGAACAGGTCGTCGCCCTCGCGCAGCGCCCACCCGTCGTCGCGGTAGAGGAGGAAACGGTACTCGTCCAGGTCGATCTGCACGCCCCATTCCTCGCCGCGCAGCACCGCCTGCTCGCTGGCCAGGCGCAGCAGTTCGGCGAAACGGCGGGATTCGGCGGACAACTCTGCGGCGCGCCGGTCGCCGCCGAGGTTCAGGACGGCGAAGCTCAGGATGATGCCGATGACGGCGACCACCACCAACATCTCCAACAGGGTGAAGCCGGCTGCCGCGCGCTGCCCGACCCTCATGGCATCCGGCCGGCTAGCGCAGCATCCAGTTGCCGATGTCGTCATCCGTACCGGGCTGGCCGTCAGGGCCGGGCGAGTAGATGTCGATGGCACCGTGCACACCGGGGCTCAGGTACTGGTAGGGCCGCTGCCAGGGATCCATGGGCAGCCGGTCGACGTAGCCGCCCTCCTTCCAGTGGGGCGGTTCTGGCGAGGTCGGCCGCTGCACCAGCGCCTCCAGACCCTGATCGGTGGTCGGATAGTTGTAGTTGTCCAGGCGGTACAGGTTCAGCGCCGATTCCAGCGTACGGACGTCCTGCCGGGCCTTGGTGATACGCGCCTCGTCCGGCCGGTCCATGATACGTGGCACGACGATGGCCGCGAGGATGCCGAGAATGACCACCACCACCATCACCTCGATGAGGGTGAAGCCGGCATGGCGGTGTTTGCTGTGAGCGGTTCGATGCATAGGTGTTCGGTCCGTATGGTACGTAGCGGCGATCGAGTATAGGGGATTCGGG